>SOIB01000191.1 GCA_004377355.1 Candidatus Stahliibacteriota bacterium
TCTCTGTGTTCTCTGAGTCTCTGTGGCAAAAATTTAATATTAAGATTATTTACAAGAATTACAGTCTTTGGACTTGACATAAAAAGACTTTTTTATAAATTAAAAAGATGGAAGAAAAAATGGCAGAAAATCACGAAATAAATGAAAATAAGGGAGAAGAGATAAGCAAATCTCCTGAAGAAGATGTGGAAAAAGAGGAATCTACTATAGAGGAAGAGGAGATAGAAAGCCCATCCCAGCAACTTGAAAAAGAACGTGATGAACTTTTAGACAAATACCTCCGTGCACTCGCAAATTATGAGAATTTAAGGAAAAGGATGCAACAGGAAAAGGAGAATATATATAATTTTGGAATAGCAAGAGTCTTTAGGGAAGTTCTTCCCGTTATAGATGACCTCGGAAGAGCATTTGATTCGTTAGAAAAAGAGGATATGGAAAATAAACACGATGGTTTTATAAAAGGTGTACGTATAATCTATTCAAAACTTATAAATATCCTTAAAAATCACCTGATAGAGCCCTATGATTCTGAAGGTGAAAAATTTGACCCTTCAAGACACGAAGCGGTCCATGTAGTAGAGAGTGATAAGGAGGAAGGAACAATACTCGAAGAAGTAGAAAAAGGATATATAATAAAAGATAAAGTCCTTCGTCCTGCAAGAGTTATCGTTGCAACATCAAGAGAAGAATTAAAAGAAACAGAAGATTCAGAAGAAAAAGATAATAAAATTAAAGAAGAAAATAAAGATAATTAATATAAGGAGGTAGGGTAGAATGAAAGAACCAGTAATAGGGATTGACCTTGGAACAACCAATTCGGTCGTTGCCATAGTAGAACAATCCGAGCCCGAAGTAATTACAAATCCTGAAGGAGAACGAACTACTCCGTCTGTTATCTCATTTAAGGATGGTGAGATATTAGTGGGATTACGGGCAAAAAGACAGCAATTAACCAATCCTCAAAAAACAGTCTATTCAATAAAACGATTTATGGGAAGAAGATACGATGAAGTGACAAATGAAATAGAAGAGGTTCCATTTGAAGTTATTAAAGGACCTCATGATGATGCTAGAATAAAGGTTGGTAATGATGTATATTCGCCACCTGAGATTTCCGCCAAGGTTCTTCAATATCTAAAAAAGACTGCCGAGGACCATTTGGGACAGAAGGTCAAGAAAGCTGTAATTACAACACCTGCTTATTTCAATGATGCACAGAGGAAAGCAACAAGGGATGCAGGTGAGATTGCAGGACTTGAAGTCATGAGAATAATTAATGAACCTACAGCTGCGTCACTTGCCTATGGTCTTGGAGAGGATAAAAATGAAAGGATAGCAGTATTTGACCTCGGAGGAGGCACTTTTGACATTTCTATTCTCGAAATTAGTGAAGGGGTATTCGAGGTATTGTCTACTAATGGTAATACACATCTGGGAGGAGACGATTTTGACCATGTAATAATGCTCTGGTTAATTACGGAATTCAAAAAAGAGACGGGTATTGATCTTTCAGGAGATAGAAATGCTACACAGAGAGTCAGGGATGCAGCAGAAAAGGCAAAATGCGAACTTTCATCAATGAAGGAGACTACAATCAGTTTACCTTACATCACAGGAGATGAATCCGGAGCAAAACATCTCGAAAAGACTGTCACCCGAGCTAAAATGGAATCTCTCACAAAACATCTTCTGGACCAAATAGATGGACCGGTAAAACAGGTAATGGAAGACGCAAAAATAACCAGCGTTGATATTGATGAGATTATTCTTGTGGGTGGCATGACAAGGATGCCAGCAGTTCAAGAGAAAGTTAAACAACTCTTTGAGAAGGAACCTCATAAAGGCATCAATCCAGATGAAGTAGTAGCAATAGGAGCTGCTATCCAGGGTGCAGTCCTTTCCGGTGACGTAAAGGATGTTCTCCTTCTCGATGTAACACCCCTCTCACTTGGGATCGAGACTCTTGGTGGCAGAATGACCAATGTTATTGAGAGGAACACTACAATACCCACACAGAAAGGAAAAATTTTTACAACTGCAGATGATAATCAACCAGCTGTTTCTATTCATGTACTCCAGGGTGAAAGACCTGTAGCTTATGACAATAGGACTCTTGGACGATTTGAATTAACCGGAATTCCTGCTGCTCCCCGAGGAGTACCTCAGGTTGAAGTAACATTTGACATAGATGCTGATGGAATACTTCATGTATCTGCTAAGGATCTTGGTACTGCTAAAGAACAATCAATCAGGATTGAATCTTCCAGCGGTCTTACAAAAGAAGAGATAGAGAAAATGAAAAAGGATGCTGAAATTCATGCAGAAGAGGATAAAAAGAAAGAAGAACTTATAGACACAAGAAATCGTGCAGACGCACTTATCTACTCAACAGAAAAACTATTAGAAGAACAGGGAGATAGTATCCCCAGTGGCGATAAGGAAAATATTGATAAAGCTTTGAATGAACTGAAAGAAAAAATGAAAAGCGAAGACGTAATGGGAATTAGGACCAACATAGAACTGTTACAAAAAGCCTCTCATGCAATAGCTGAACAACTTTACAGAAAAGCATCAGAACAGGCACAGACCACAGAGCCAGGAACAGAAACCCCAACTAAAGAAGAAGAAAAAGAACCCAAAGGAGAAGAGGAAGTTGAAGCAGATTATGAAGTAATTGATGAAGAAGAGGAAGAGGAAGGGGATGAAAAGGTCTAACACTAAACATTGATGACAACGGATAGGGATTACTATGATATCCTGGGAGTTTCTAGGGAATCTACCCAAGAAGAAATAAAAAAGGCCTATCGACGTTTAGCCAGGAAGCATCATCCTGACGTCAATAAAGATAACAAAAAAGAAGCAGAAAAAAAATTCAAAGAGATATCCGAAGCATATGAAGTCTTAATGGATCCGGATAAAAGGACACGGTACGATCGTTTCGGAAAAGAAGGTGTTCAATTTGAGAGTGGGCAGTTTACATGGAGAGATTTCACTCATCAATCTGATATAGAAGATATATTAAGGGATTTCTTTGGAGACTTTGGAGAAAGTGATTTTTTCAGTAGCATATTTGGAGGAGGATGGAGAAGCACAAGGAGGGATAGGAGGACTTATCGTCCACGGGGCGAGAATCTTCGAGTAAGACTCAATCTTACACTTAGGGAAGCTGCAGAGGGAACAACAAAGAAAATAAAGGTTAGATTATTAGAAAAATGTGAACACTGTGGTGGGAAAGGTGGAGAAACTGGCAAATGTTCCTCTTGTAATGGAAAAGGTGAGATTCAGAGTGTAAGATCTGGTATATTTGGGCAATTTGTATCAGTTTCCACATGTCCAACATGTAGAGGAACCGGAGAAGTATTAAATAAGGCATGTTCATACTGCCATGGTGAAGGACGAATAAAGAAAGAAAAACAAATTTCCGTTCAAATCCCCGCAGGTGTTGACACAGGTAATTACATTACTCTTAGGGGAGAAGGAAACGTTGGAAGGAGAGGGGGTCCTAAAGGCGATCTTATAGTAGAGATATACATAAGAGAAGATAGTCGTTTCACTCGAGAAGGTGACAATCTCAGAATGAAGGTTCCGATAAGTTACAAAACCGCAATAGAAGGAGGTAAGATAAAAGTTCCCACATTAGATGGAAGAGTAAAACTTACAATTCCACCTGGTACAAAGTCAGGGAGGGTTTTCTTACTTAAAGGGAAGGGAATGGGAAGTCTATACGGAGGAAGAAAGGGAGATATATTAGTAGAAACGTATATTTGGACACCAAAGAAGGTATCAAAGAAAGCTCGACAATTGATTGAAGAACTAGATAATGAACTCGGGTCCCCACCCGAAATAAAATAGTCTTTTAAATCCCATACTTCTATATTTAACAATTTTCATCTATCATCTTTAGGAAATCTACTTCACTTTTAATTTTGATTCCTAACTTTTTTGCTTTATCAAACTTAAAACCTGGATACTCCCCTACTATAACAAAATCAGTCTTCTCACTCACTGAATTTGTTACTCTACCTCCAAAGTCCTCAATCAGAGTTTTTGCATCATCACGCGTATATTTTTCCAAGACTCCTGTAAGTACAAATTTCATACCTTCAAAAGGAAGGACCTTTTTTTTCTTTTTCTTCTGTTCCATTCTAACGCCTGCTTTTCTTAATTTTAGAATGACTTCCAAGTTACTTTCATTCTCAAAAAATGCCACAATAGAAGATGCTGTTTTCTCCCCTATGCCTTCGATCTTTAGTAGTTCTTCCGTATTTATACTTTTTAATTCGTCAATTGACAGGTAATTATCTTTTAATAATTTAGCATTGTATGTACCTACAAAGGGTATTCCAAGAGCAAATATCAAACGTTCGAGAGACCTTTTTTTACTCTTTTCTATTGCTCTAAGTAAATTCAGAGCTGACTTATCACCCATTCTCGGAAGCGAAGCAATTTCATTCTTTTTAAGGAAATATAGATCTGCATAATCGGATACAATTTTTTGTAAGACTAACTCTGAAACCAGAATATAACCAAGACCTTCAATATCCATCCCATCCCTACTACCAAAGTGCAATATTCTACCCATAGCTTGAGCTCTACACTTAATATTTATACATCGATAGTAGACCTCCCCCTCTGGTCTTATTAGCTTTTCACCGCAAACCGGGCATTTTTCAGGAAATTTAAACTTATCTTCCTTACCACTCCTTTCTTCCTTGACCACGTTAATTACATGGGGAATAATCTCTCCGCCCTTTTCCACTACAACTGTATCCCCAACCCTGATATCTTTTCTTTCAATCTCATCCATATTGAATAAGGATGCACGGGATACGGTTGTTCCCGAAATAAAAACAGGATCAAGCGTTGCAATTGGAGTTGCAATACCTGTTCTCCCTATAGAAATTTCTATTCTTTTTAACTTTGTGCTTGCTTTTTCAGCAGGATACTTAAATGCTACAGACCATCTTGGTGCTTTCGAAGTAGCACCCAATCTCTCCCTTAAGAGCAGGCTATTAATTTTAAAAACCAGTCCATCAATCAGATAATCAAGTTTATATCTCTTCTCCTTCCACTCTTCAATAAGAGATATAGAATCTTTTATACCTTTTCTAACTTCTCGTAGTTGACTCACTTTAAATCCAATTTCTTCCAAGAAATCCAGGGCTTCTCGATGTGTTTTTATGGACTGGGGTATAGAACCATAAGAATGTATAAAGATATCTAGATTCCTCTTTGCTACAATAGAAGGGTCAAGATTTTTAAGAGTACCTGCTGCCGCATTCCTTGGGTTGGCAAAAAGACTCTCTCCCTCCTCCTCCCTTTCTTTATTGAGTGAAAGAAAACTATCATTGGGCATATATACCTCACCTCGTACCTCAAGAAAAGGATATTTTTTACCATTATTAAGCAGAATTAGTGGTATGCTTTTTATCGTCTTTAGATTTTGTGTGATATCATCTCCAACTACCCCATCACCCCTTGTTGAACCATGCAAAAATACTCCATTTTCGTACACCAGAGATACAGCTACACCGTCGACCTTCTGTTCCAAAACCCATTCTAATTGAGATACATCGGCTAAGCGCCTGAACGCTCTATTTTCGAATTCAAGAAGTTCATCAAGATCGTAGGTATTATCTAAAGAAAGCATAGGAGGGTCATGAGTCACACTGGGAAACCCTGGAATAGGTTGACCGCCAACCCTCTGCGTTGGAGAATACGGGACAATGATTTGGGGATATTTTTCCTCCAGTTTTTCCAATTTCTTCATT
>SOIB01000141.1 GCA_004377355.1 Candidatus Stahliibacteriota bacterium
GCTTCACTTGCTTTTTTTAAAATTGTATAATCCGCAAGGTGCGAAAGTGCGGTATAATATGGATTTATTTCAATTATTTTGACATCCCTCTCCTTAGCGTAATATGGAAGAGATGCTGCAGGATACACAATACCTGATGTACCAATTAAGAGTAATGTTCTAGCCTTTCCAATTTCTGTGTGAGCTTTTGAAAGTTCATCAGTGGGTAGTGATTCTCCAAAAAGCACGACATCTGCTCTATATCTACCCCCACATTCACATTTGGGAAGAATTAACCTTATAATCTCTCGCCTTGACGCTCTTTTCAGTCTATAAATTAATTCTTCTAATTTCCCTTCATCAAGTTCAAATTTTTTATTACAATTCATACATCTAAACTTTAGCATATTTCCATGAAGTTCTATTACATTTTTACTTCCTGCTTTTTGGTGTAAGTTATCTACATTCTGAGTGATTACACAATTTAAGATGCCACTTTTCTCCATCTCTACGAGTATATAATGAGCTTTATTTGGCTTTGCTTTATGTATAGTATCATAGAATTCAAGAATGAAAGTACGCATTCTACTGGGTTTAAAAAGAAGAACTCCGATTAAACCTGGAATATTTGCGTATATTGCAGGATCAAACTTCTCCCATATTCCACCTTTTCCTCTAAAGGTTGGAATTCCGCTTTCTTCTGAGATGCCAGCTCCAGTTAGTGCAATAACATTGCCTTTTTCTAAGATTTCCTTAATCTTTTTAATGGTATCCATATTTTTATTTTATACTTCTTCGGTATAAGGTCAAGTTTTGTTGGAGTTCTTTATCCATTTAAGTGAAATAACCGTGATAAGAAAATGCTAGAACGCAGAGTGTTCAGATTTCTCTTTCATCACCCTTTCTTGCTTCAGTGTATATAATAGAAAGAGGAGATAGAAAAAGAAGCATTGCCAAAAAATAAGGTGAAATAAAAACACTTAAAATGATCGTGACTAAGATCAGTGCTAGTGCTATTATTAATATTCTCTTAATCATTCTTCCCCCTCCAGGTGAAAAATATCTACAACATTAGTTTTAAAAGTAAAGGCGATTTTTAGGGCAAGTTCCACTGATGGGTTATATTTACCTTTCTCCAGCGCAATAATGGTCTGTCTTGTTACATCGACTTTTTTAGCTAACTCTTCCTGAGTGAGATCAAATTTTGCCCTCCAGACCTTTAGGTTGTTATCTACCATACATATATTATATACAGAATAGCCTTTTTGACAAGAGTTAATTACATTTTGTAAGTTAAATTTTACATTATTGTTTTTAATAATATTTATCTATTACGACAGAAGATTGCCCTTTAACACGATTCTTATATAATTTTCTTTGATGAATGGTAAACAAATTGATTATGATAAGATAGCGAAAGAGTATGCAATAAATCGCTCAATTAATCCAGAGGTTTAAAGAACTCTATTTAAATAGCAGAATTAATGAGAATTCAACAATTCTGGAGGTTGGATGTGGGATAGGGAATTATATTGGTGCTTTAAAAAGTATTACAAATTGTAGTTGTTATGGTCTTGAACTATGTAAATCTACGTCCTATTTAGGATTTGGGATTTGGGGATTGGGATTTAGTTTATAAGTTATGAGTCTTGAGAGGCTGTGCCAAAATTAAATTTCATACCATTAGATAGAAAGAAGGCTGTATCCCTCAAAAAGCCGTGGTTGATTTCCCCGGCGAGGAAATCACCACTCCCGCTCTCGGGCTCGCTCTC
>SOIB01000153.1 GCA_004377355.1 Candidatus Stahliibacteriota bacterium
CATTATATAGTTGTGTAAAACATAATGTCAAGATTTAATTAATGGTTGGTTTGTTCACCTAACACACCTCCCTATCTGGTTTATTCAAATCCAGATATAAAACGTATATATAGGATGATGTAATTTCAAGCATCTATCTACTATCTTTATTTCCATAACCTTGAAACGACAATGTTCACTCCTATAAAGAATAGAATAAATCCGCAAATTCGGCTGAAGGAATTATACACTTTATTATTCTTAATTAACCTCTCTGGTAATGTACTGGATAATACTCCCAATAAAATTATTGGTGATATAAGTTTACCTATACCAAAGATTAAACCATAAAACGCACCCTGCCATAAGTTTTGTGTCTTTAAAGCAATATAAGCTAAAACACCTAAAAGTGGAAGGCAAGGTAAAATACCCACTATTAGACCAAACATTATAGGACCCTTGAGATTGTTATCCAGTGTATGTCTTCTTAAAGCCTGGCATAGATGATGATGGTAATCTTTACCAAAGATAATTAGAAATCCAATTAATGAAATAAACAACCCACCTACAATAAAGAATATGTACTCAAATTGATGTAACCATTCAGTAAGTAGATTCCCTAATTGAGCAGCTAAAAGCCCCAAAAGAACATAAATAACCAGTTGGGCAAAAGAAAATGTCAATATCGCCACCAAACCTTCTTTCCACCCACGTCTGGTTGCCGCAATATATGGCAGTATCAGTGGTGAACAGAATGCAAGACATGGACCAAAGGATACGCTGATTCCAATTATAAAAAATTCAATAGTGGTACTCATTTCTGAGTTTTATTTCTTATAATCCGTTGTCTTATAATAATGGTCACTTCCGTTCCCCTAGGTAGAAAAAGCGGTGAATTTAGATTATATCCTGACGACCCAGATTCCCTTTTAAATTCTTCCCTCAGTACCTTCTCTTCTAAGGGAAATAGGGGACAATGTTTACAGTCCACTCTTGGTGAATCCTCTAACACTCTGTTATCAAAGTAGGGTGAACCTAAGAATATATAATCGCCTATTTCTAACTCATCTTCCGTTAAAACTAATTCTTTAGCAGCAATTTCCTTTTCTTTGTATTTAATAAAAACTGATAATTTTTGTGCCTTATTTCTTAACTTTCCACTTTTAAGTTTCCTATACCAGAGCTCGTCCCAGAGCCTCCAGTCCAAAAGTGCAATTGATTTCTGTAAATCAACAAGTCTAGTGGTTGAAATAATTGCTGATTCTTCCTTTAGCCATTTGTATCCATCAACATATATGAGGAATTGAACCCACCCTTCCCTTTTATAAACATCTCCAGAAAATTTAATTTCCCCTTTAACAGTATCTACTAAAATCTCTCCTATTTGGTAGGTACCCTCTCCCATAAATAGCTGTTTCTGGGGTTCTTTTCTCTTGGTTGCGAGATAATATCCAATGAGAATGACTACACCAATTATGGCAATAAGTAATAGTAAATTCAATTGTCTTCTCATATATCTACCTTTTTAATAAAGAATTTCTCACTAAAAAAGATCATAGTATATAGAAACCTCTCATACAAAATCCCTCGAAGCTGTATACAATATAACCAAACTGCTTACCTTTAACATCAACACTACTAAACAGGTATTTAGCAATCCTAAAACTGGCAAAAGAATTACAGCACCAATAATTCCTCCCATCCAACCTCCTAGTAGATCTGAAGCATAAAGCAAACCAGCAGTTCTACTTATTTTTGAATCTTTTT
>SOIB01000169.1 GCA_004377355.1 Candidatus Stahliibacteriota bacterium
TCTCATATGGTAGTTCCCTGGATATTCAAGTTCGTAATAGATGATTTAAGTAACTTACCTCTTTCTCGTTCTCTTCTGTTCTATGCCTCAATTATTATGGGTCTTGGATTAATTGTGGTTCTCTTCAGGTATCTCTGGCGGCTTATGATAATCGGAACTTCAAGGATGATAGAACGAGATATCAGAAATGATTTTTATCATCGTTTAATGTCCCTTGGCGCCAGGTTCTATCATAAAACAGATACAGGAGACATAATGGCGCGTGCTACAAATGATGTTACAGCTGTTCAACAAGCTGCTGGATTCGGAGTAGTAATTGCAGCTGATATTGTATTTATGGGATTTGTAGCACTTGCTATGATGATATATATCAGTAGAACACTAACACTTTATACATTAACCGTTGGTCCATTCATTGCAATCACTACATATTATTTCGGAAAAATAGTTCATATAAAATTTGAACGCTCTCAGGCAGGATTCTCCCTTATTTCTGGAAAGGCTCGAGAATTCATAACCGGTATACTTGTAATCAGGAACTATGCCCAGGAAAAAGAAGCCGTTCGTGATTTCAACACAGTTAACGAGGAATATCTCAAACGGAATATGGATTTAATAAAATACTGGGCAGGATTTCGCCCTGCAATCTTCTTCCTGGCCTCGGTTGCATTTGCAATTGTGTTATTCTATGGTGGGCGAGATGTTATAACCGGGAAGCTTACGCTCGGCTCTTTTGTTGCATTCTTTTATTACCTTGACCTCTTGATATGGCCAATGATAGCAATCGGTATTGTAGTCAATATAATTGAACGAGGAACAGCATCTCTTAAACGATTGAATAGAATATTAAATCTTGAACCTGAAATCAAAGATACTGGAAAAGAGAGAATTACGAAAGGATTAATTGAACTAAGGGACCTTCACTTTAGTTATAATGGGACTTCTGTTCTCAAGGGATTAAATGCACGATTTGAACCAAATAAGAGGACAGCGATTGTCGGAACCACTGCTTCTGGAAAATCAAGCATAATAAAACTCCTATGGAGAAACTATGAATCAGAAGGGATTTATATAGACGGTAAACCCATTCAGGATTTCATTCTGGAAAATCTGAGGAGAGCCATAGGACTGATTCCACAATCAACTTTCTTATTCTCAAGTTCCATTAGAGATAACATATCGTTTGGAAACACAAAAGCCACTGAAGAAGAAATCACAAGTGCAGCAAAGAAAGCAGAGATATACAATGAGATAATGGAACTTCCAGATGGATTTGATACACTTCTTGGAGAGAGAGGCACAAACCTTTCAGGAGGGCAAAAACAACGTATTGCTATAGCAAGGGCTCTAATTCTAAACCCTCCCATTTTAATACTGGATGATGCCTTATCGTCTGTTGATTCTCAGACAGAAAGAGCAATAATGGAGAATATTTCTGATTTCCTTAAAAGTAGGACATCAATAATAATAAGTCATAGGATATCTTCAATAAAGGACGCTGATGAAATACTCGTAATGGACAATGGTGAAATAATAGAAAGAGGGATCCATGAAGAATTAATAGAAAATGGAGAACTATATTCACGTCTTTATGAAAAACAAAGACTTGAGGAATTACTGGAATGATACATGGTGAAACTCCCTCTTATTTTGAAGAAGATAAAATCGGAAAAGTCTACGATTCCACAATAATGAGATGGTTGTGGAGTTACATAAAGCCATACTGGAAGATTATTGTTCTAAACTTTTTCTTACTCCTCTTTTTAACTGGATTCCATCTAACTCTTCCTTTTATTTATAAAATTGGTATTGACCGATATATCTCACCTACAGGTAAAGAAGTGTTTAGACTGGAAGAGATACCAAAGGATTTTGAGAAAAAAATCACTAAAAGTTTTGATAATCATCTATTTATTAATTTTACATCTGTAAGAGAAACTATTAAGGGAAAAATGGAAGAAGACGGAATTATATCCAAAGAGAATTATTATATCATAAAAAAGATTGATGGTATCCACCAGATTATAGAAGAAGTAAAATATTATGAATCTGAAAATTTTTATATATTGAAAGACTCAGAAATGAATAAGTTCTCCATTTCAGATAAAATTCGATTACGTAAAGGGGACCTTGCTGGTATAAAGAAACTTGCTTTAATATATTTAACTCTAATCTTTCTAATATTCGTCTTTTTCTATGTTCAGGTTCACCAGATACAATGGATAGGTCAGAAAATCAGCTATAGTATCAGAGAGGATATAATTAAACAATATACATCTCTTGCATATAATTTCTTTCAGAAGAATCCTGTCGGACGGCTGGTTACCCGAGTATCCAACGATGTCAAAGCTCTCAGTGAATTCTTTTCTGAGGTTCTGGTTTACCTGGGCTCTCACATCCTGACCATTGTTGGGATCTTAGGGATAATGCTATTTATGAGCCCCATTTTATTTCTGGTTATACTCGGAATTATACCTTTACTTGTCTATCTTACCTTCATTTTTAGAATAAAAGCAAGAACAACTTACAGGGATATGCGAAAAAAGCTGGCAACAATAAATTCAAACATCTCTGAGAGCATCTCTGGTATTTCAGTTATTCAGTCATTCGTCCAGGAGAACCGAAAGGAAGAAGAATTCTCAGGAATCAATAAAGATTATTACATGAGCACCTTTAAAATGGTAAAGATTTTTGCTGTCTTTCGTCCAATGATTGACTTAATTTATTCAGTGGGAATTGCTCTTTTAATATGGTATGGAGGAAGGGGTATAATATCCGCCGTTGTTAGTTTTGGAACGTTTGTAGCATTTATATCATATCTTGAGAGATTATTCAACCCAATCAGACAATTGAGTGAACAATTTAATATAATGCAATCTGCGATGGCTGCTGGTGAACGAATTTATAATATCCTGGGAAATGATGAAAGAATACCCAATCCGATGATACCAATGAATCCCATAGTTAAAGGTAAGATTGAATTTGATAATGTCTGGTTTTCATACAACGAGAAAGAATGGACTTTGAAGGATGTATCTTTCAAAATTGAACCTGGAGAAAAAGTTGGGATAATTGGGTACACAGGTGGAGGGAAGACAACTATAATAAAGCTCCTACTTCGACTCTATGATATACAAAAAGGTTCAATAAAGCTTGATGGAGTTGATATTAGAAATATGGATAAAAAATATTTAAGAAAACATATAGCTACTGTTTCACAGGAACCTTTCCTTTTCAGAGGGAATTTAAGTAAAAATGTGAACCTCTGGAGAGAGCCCGATGAAGAGATGGTAGAGGGGGCTCTTCGAGTCTCCAATTTAGAAAAAGCAATGATTCGAAAAAACATCTCGTTAGATTTTGAGGTCACTGAGGAAGGAGGCGGACTTTCAGTTGGAGAAAAACAACTTGTTACATTTGCCCGTTCTTTAATAGATAACTCGCCAATTCTTATCCTGGATGAGGCTACAGCTAATATTGACCCTGAAACCGAATGGTTGATTCAGGAGGCCTTATTCAAGATGATTGAAGGACGAACCTCTGTTATTATTGCTCATAGACTGGCAACATTAAAGAAAATAGATTCACTCATAGTCATCCATAAAGGTGAAATTGTAGGACGTGGTACTCATAAAGAACTCATTAAAGAAGATGGTATTTATAGAACATTATACAAATTACAGGAAATCGCCTAACTGTAGTCTTTAGTCTATAGTCATCAGTCATTAGTCGACATTTCCACATACCCACCAACCGTTCAATTCATAAATTTAATCCTTACTCCTCTGTCTTCCGTCTCCGGTCCCCCGTCTTAATATAACTCAACGAACTCTATAAACTTTATGAACCCTATGAACTTATTACGTGGCACTTGGAACTTGGAACGCAGAACACATTGACTCCTCGAACCCTTGAACCCTTAGATTTATACTATTCTTCTTCCCATGGCTTCCTTTTTACCTGGAGAATTATCAAAAACTTCTATAACATAGCAAATAAGTCCGATAAAATCTTTGCTGAATTTTCCGTGGAAATATGAATGGATAAGATTGGTATATTCAACGATTTTTCTTTCGTAATGGTCTGCAGTTTTATCTTCAGGGTGAATTACCCTGACAATTGTTCTTATTTCATAACTTGGGTTATCAAGAAAAACAATTGTTCCTTGAGGATTCCTAATAAGATTTAAAAATGAATGAGTTTCAAATTCAGGTGTAGAGTATAACTCAAGCGAGGTTTGAATATCCGTATTTAGAACCTCTGGATGCTCATAGAGTTCTACAAGAAACTCCATCTTTTTAGGCATAGACTCTTCAATAGTATCCTTCATAAATTGCAGTTTCTCATCAATATATTCCTCTTTTGGAGCAAATCCAAAACCCTTTACTGCATTATTGAGTGTAAATCGACTATCCTTCCTTCCTACCCCGTAGGATGCAATCATCCCTGAATGCGGTCCAGCCAACCTGAATTTCCCTTTCATCATATCCTTAAAACTTTCCAATCGAGAATTAAGGTTCCACTCTATAAAAGCATCTGGAAGAGCCCTTATTTCATACTTTTGCCACTTACCATCCACCCTTGCCCTTATAATACCTTCCCTAAATTGGTTTGAATTCACAGATTCCTGCTTAAATAAATTCCTCTTCCAGACGTTGATATTTTCTGCATGTTCAAGGGGTCCCCCAATGAGACGTCTAAGCGGTGTAAGTAAGACACTTATTGCTGCTAATTTTAAAAAATCCCTTCTATCCACTTAATCTTTATTTTTTAGTTTATCTTTGGAAGGTTCTTCATCGATATCTTCAATATCTTCTGAAATCTCCCTGAATGATTTTTTAAATTCTTTCATCGCCTTTCCAAGTGATTTTCCTATCTCTGGTAACCTTTTCGCTCCAAATAATAAAAGAGCAATAATGAGTATAATTATTATCTCTGGCCATCCAAGTGTTCCAAACAAATTTACCTCCTTTTTTAACTTTGCCACGGAGACACAGAGAAATTTTCAAAGGAATCAAGGGTTCAAGGTTTCAAGTGTTTTACCCTACCCAACATTTTAATTAATTTACCACAGATTATCACAAATTCTAAAATCCTTGACCTCTTTAAATCCTCAAGTTGTGTTCTCTATAACTCAATGGCTGTTATTTTTTATATGGTAGAGTTAAGGATATTAATTGTCAAGGTTTTCGTAATGTTTTGTATGGATAATTTAAAAATAAAGGGTTGACATTAATGAAGTTTTTCTGTATAAAATATAAAGGGAGGTAAACATGTTATTCAAAAGATTAATTTTAATAACAATATTTATACCTATAGTTCTATTAGCAAATGTGGATTATAACGAAAGTTCTCTAATTTCTACAAAGGCTGCTGCTCCTACTATACCTACTCTTATTAGAATATTTGATAATGCAATAATAAATACATATCCTTCATATGAATGCGATGTATCATTCACATCTACATACCCTGATGGTGATATAAAATACAAAGTACAATGGGATACAGATCCCCAATTTTTATCAACTCCTGAATCTAACGAAAATGTCACAAATTTCTATGATTCTGGTGAAACTGCAATAACTACAATACCAGCACAGGAGGAAACAATATATTACTGGAGGGTACAGGCAATGGGTAAAGTTGGTGGTCAATGGACTGACTGGAGTGAAGTACGCTCATTTACCATGGATATGGATATCGAAGATGAGTTTCCATATTG
>SOIB01000142.1 GCA_004377355.1 Candidatus Stahliibacteriota bacterium
CTTCCCCAACAAAAAAGCATCATAAAAGATGTGGATCCAGTGGAGTTGTTAAGCAGCGCATCAAAACTATTACAATGTGATCTGGAAAGGGTGAGAAATTCCCCCAGGGTAAGTGAAGCCGACAAGTCAAAACGTGATATTTTACTTTATTTATTATGGCAAGAAGGCAAATATACAAATTTACAGATTGGAGCCTTATTGGGTTTAACTCACTCATCGGTAAGTCGGAGGGTAACAATAATCCGAAAAAGAATTGCCAGAGAGCAAAAGTTGAAAAAGCAGATTAGCACTATTAAATCACAGATCAAGCCCTGACCCCATTGGTTCTGCGGTCTGGGCCAGGGACCGAAACAAATTCATAGGAGCATTTCTATTAATTTCTTGCATACATTTATGTGAAGAACCAATATTCTATCCGCTATCAAATAAGGTGTTTATTTAAATGGAAATTAAATTTGCCACAACAGGCAGCCTCTGCCGCTTCAATCTAAAGGACGAGCACCTCGTAACCGAGAAACTTGTTAAAAGCGAGATTGCAAGGGCTTTTGATGAGAATCGTTGCTTTGATTTTGTACCTGATGCTGAAATTATCAAATCATTAATAGCATCAGAATCTGAAAACCACAAAGAAACATATATTAAAATTAAGAATGACATTTTTGACAGGATTTCCAAAGAGGATAAAACCCTAAGAAATAGACTTCTTAACAATGCAAGGTTGTCTGCGCGAATTGTAACAGCAATCAGTTTGGTCCATAAAGCTATTGCCGAAGATGGACTCTTGAATTTGCTCAATAGAAGGTTTGTGCTGGTAAAGGAGGAACCGGGAACTCCGACAATATATCATATTTCAAATGATACCACTGTTATTTCCCGTGTCGGATACGGTCCACAATGGGAGGAGACGCCTTCAATTTATCTTGGTTTAAATATTTTTGATACATTAAATTATGATCTAAAGAGAGGTGAAAACACATTATTCAAAGCCTTTAAGCTCCTTTTAATGGTAGAGGGAAGGGCAATTGAGACCGGTTATTATCATACCGAGGCTTTTTCCCCTGAAGTGTCATTGGCGCTAAATCTTCTAATTGATGAAGTAATCAGGTCAGCATCCATTGAAGAGAGAGATATTAAAGAGGTTCCGGATAGAAAGAGGATAATAAAGTTTTCAGCTAAGACCAGAGAAAAATATCTTAGATTGTTAGATTCCCGACTAAAGGATGATTTTCATGCCTTTGATTATCAGAAAAATATAGAATCTATAAAATCGCTGGAGAGACTTGCCAGAAGATATAAAAAGGGGAGTGATATAGTCTCTTTAAGAGAAGTGGTGAGAATTCTTGTTGCTGCCTCGGGGCATGACATACATGAGGTAAGAAACAGGGCCAGCATAATTCTTGAAAGAATCTTTTCACCAAAGGAGTTTAATGCTCCGCTTGCAACAAAATTTATAAATCTAAGAGTCGGCGAAAAATTTGGCTTTGAATTCAAGCTTCCCGGAAAATCGAAATACTTCGTAAGATTATATAAGAACAGTGCAACAGAAAAGTTGATTCTGGAAAAGAATATCTCCTTTATAGATATTGAGCTGAGATATGAGGAAGACAGTGATTCCTTTATTGCTGATCATATTTTTAATGAATACGGCCATTATGATTATGTTGTATTTAAGAAAAAGAGGAAGAAGATTGAATGGTTAACATTATCAGAAACAAGCGGGAGAATAAATGTTATTCCTGATTTAAAGGGTGAGATAATACTTGAGATTTTTCCTGATATACACGGGCATACCAGAACATACTGGAGGGATTTGTCAGGACATCCCGGACTTGTTTATAATGAGAATGGGGAGGTTATCAGACTTGGACGGTTTTCAGATATATCCGCTCATCTTGAGGATCTGATGAAAAGGTATTCCGTAACAGCTCTTTATCTTTTAGGTGTTCAGAAAAGAGGTAGTAATCGTGAGGACTGGGCAGAAGGTGCCACATCTCCTTCTCCTTTTTCGCCTATGAGCCTTGTGGAGATCGAGCCTTCCCTTGGCGGAGAAAGTGAATTCAAAGAACTGGTTGAAAAAGCCCATCAACTCGGAATTAAAATTATCTTAGATGTTGTACCCCATCTAAATCGTTTGAGCACAGAGATAAGTGATGATCATGTGGTTTATTGTTACGACAATTATGGGAATCTGGTTGTAAGAGGGTCTACTGATGGAAGGTTCGGGAGTTGGGATGACGGCAAGCTTTTTAATTATAGAGCTTTCGAAATATGGGAATGGCTTTGCGACTCAATTTTAACACTTATTGAGAAATTTGATATTGACGGTATAAGGTTCGATTCTGCACATGCTGTCCCTATCATGATGAAAAAGAATAACTATCCCTATGTATTTGGCAGCAACCGTTCTCATGAGGAGATGGTTGAGGGTAGAATAATTGTTAATGACAGAGAAGATAATCACTTTATCACCACCGGATATTATGACTCTGCCTGTAGAGATGTTATAGCCATCCCGCTACATTATTTTATAATGCTTAATATTGAGAGAAAGCTGAAAGAAAGAAAAAAAGATTTTTTTATATATATAGCAGAATGTTACTGGGGACATGAGAGCTATCTCACAAGAACCGGCATAGTCCCCTATAATTCTTCTCTTTTTAAAATATGTGAAAATATAATGCATGGTAAAACCGATGTCAGAGAGATCTATCATGTATATGACAACTATTTCCCGTTATCACTCCCACCGGGAACTGAGATGCTGGGTATTCTGGGCAATCATGACGAGAGAAGGGCCTTGAATATCTTTGGGCATAGAGGTCTTCGGGCATCTGTCGCTCTAACGATTTTTATGAGCAATATAATCCTCGATTATGAAGGGAGTGCTGAAGGAGAGGGATGGAAGGTCTTTCTGGATAATATATATGTTAACTGGAATCAGTTTGAATATGCATCCCATAGGAGCTTGGAAGGGTTTTATGACGAATGGTATAAATTTCATCGAGACACAAAAAATAAAGGCTATCTTATCTGGGCAAATAATAACATGGTGGCGGCATCAATGAGATTTACCGAGAATGGTGACTGGATAGGAATTTTCAATTTTTCTGACAGTAATCAATCAGCTTCTCTTCAATTTGATAATCCCGTTTTACCGATTCCTGATGAAAAGTATTACAAGGTGGTAGATGTGCTATATTCGGACATTACAAAGCACTATAGCTATTTTACGGGAAAGGAGCTAAAGGTATCAAAAATAGATACCGTTGTCCCCTATACTGAAAGAGTTAAGCTGCTCAAGCTGGAACCAATAGAGAGAATAGAAGATCATTTCAGAGAATTTTTAAAGGATTCCTTTTTCAGATTATGTACTATTTCAAGAGATGAAAACTTTATGTCTAATTTTTCCTTTCTTGAAATTTCGTCAAGAGTTTCCAATTTCGGGAGCCTGAAAAGCTTTATTTCTGAGCATTTAATTCCAATTTTTTGGAATAATTACAGGAATTTTCTTGAAGTGGGGTTAAAGAGAGCATTTTTTCATATTTTTTATAATAAAATTGCAGACCGTTTAACCCTTACCGAATATATTTACAGATTATCAAATGATAGCGATGAAAAACTAAGTGAGCTTGGCAGATCTTTATTGGGTCACAATGAAAAGGGGGCTCTGATATTTATGTCAGCCGAGGCCGAGCCATTTTCTAAGACCGGAGGGCTTGCAAATGTAGTATATGAGCTGCCCAGGGAGCTTGTCAAGCACGGGGAAGAGGTATACGTCATCACCGGTTTGTACATGCATGGTGATGAAAAATCTGTTAAAAAGATGAGAGATACCATTGATAAATATGAGGTGAAATATACAGGCAAAAATGTTCGCTTTAAAATATTGGATCATGAATATACTGTGGGGGTTCATTACGGTAAGGTCGAGGGAGTAGGATATTTTCTACTTGATCACCACGAATTCTTTGATGGTCTTTACTGGGGAAACACCGCCCAAGAGAAACTCAGGAGAAGAGTTGCATTTGCCAGAGCATGTGCCGAGGTAATTGTAAGTTTTGGACTGAAGCCGCATTTTACTTTTACCAATGACGCTTATGCCGGGATTTTCAATGGAATAGTAAAAAGTGATCATGTATATTACAATAATGTGAATTTTTTGCGAACTATTTTCTTTCATATAATTCATAATGGAGGGTGGCAGTATTTTGACGCATATTACAGGTACGAAAATGACTTTGATCACTTTAACCTTTTTAATCTTCCATCATGGAAAGCAGCAGACTTCACTGATTCTGTTTTTCAGGACAGGATAAACTGTATGGCAGCGGGCATTAGATTTGCCGACAGGACTATCACAGTAAGTCCATCCTATGCTGGTCAGATAGAATATTCCTGCGATGGTCTTGAGGGTATATTGAATAATGTTATCGGAATAAACAATGCAATTGGAGAAGATTTTCAAACAAGAATCGTAACACAGTTTAATCAATCTGATTTTCAGCAAAAGTATTATTCTCAATTGCTTGAGATTATAAATGATGATTCAGTGCTGAGAGAAAAAATAGCTTCAAAACATCCGGAAATCCTTAAGGGAATTGAAAGGGTCTACGGTATTGAGAATCCTTCAAGGAGATATATCGTTATAAGGGTTTTAAATAAGATGATGTTGCAGATCCAGAAAGGCTTAAAGGTCGATCCTGACAAAATTTTGTTTGCCATGATTCACAGGATTGCAGACCAAAAGGGTTTTCAACTTATTCTCGATTCAGCTGAAGGAGTTTTCAAGAAATTGGGTTTTCAGGCAATTATTGGCGGTGCTGTTTCGCCAGGTGATAATAGAGGAGAAGAATTAGCTCACGGACTCTATCTTTTAGGCGAATATTATCCTGAAAGTGTTTCAGTAGCATTTGGTTTCCAGGATGTCGGCGTACCCCTTTTGTCTTCGGATCTATTTTGTATGCCGTCGGCAAATGAACCAGGGGGGATATCTCAACTTGAGGCATTTGCTTGCGGATGCCTGGTTGTCGCAAGAGCAACCGGCGGGTTGCGGGACACCGTATTCCCGTTAAGAGTTCAGGACGGGGAAGTTGAGGGGAATGGGTTCCTTTTTTCGGATTTTAGTTCCTTTGCATTTTATGATGCAATTGAAAGGGCTTATAATTTCTTTATGGATAATAACGACGAAATAATACACAAGGCGAGGATTAATGCCGAAAAATCTGTGTATTACTGGAACAGATCTGCAAAAAAGTATATTGAAGAAACATATAAGATTAAGGAAATAATAAATTAATATTTATATTGATCTGAACCCTAACCCGGTTTTTACTGCCAAACGAAACAGTGAGGCCCGGGTTGCGGGACGTTCCTTGATATGTTGATAAGTCGATTTATTCCTGTTAGAGAATCCAACAGGGACATTCTATAGTACTTATCTCAATCAAAATGCAATAATTTATAACCTCTTAATAACATAAAAAATTCAAGTTTAATCCAAATTTCAGACGCATTTCACCTGTAGTCTCTTCTGGTAGTCATTCGGTGTTCCTCTCCTTTTTTTTGCCCTACGGCAAGCTCAGGGTAAACTCACTATCTATCTGATCCCTTCGGCAAGTTCAGTATAAACTCTACGTATATCCAGCATACCCCAAGGGACTGGGGTCACATCTTGCATAGTGATTAGTTGTTAACAGATAAGGGAATCCAACCG
>SOIB01000015.1 GCA_004377355.1 Candidatus Stahliibacteriota bacterium
TCGGACGTCGGACTTTTTATATAAACTCAAAAAACTCAGAACCCAGAACTTAGTATCTCGACTCCTTGACGCCTTTATTTAAATTTTCTCCTGGTTTTACAGTCCTTTCACTTGACAAATTAACCGACTCATAATAAGATTCAAATATGAAAAAATTGTCAATTGCTCTCTTATTACTTATTGCTTTAAGCTGCGTTAGAGTTGAGACAATCAAAGTGACCGAAGATATTGAGGTTGCTTATGGCATGGCAATGGAGGCTTATACACGTCAGGAATATAAAAGGGCTTCTGACTTATTCATATATATAGTCAGAAGTGCTGAAGATACAAGACTTAAGGCCAAATCATTATTCTACCTTGGTGAGATTTACAGAGCTTTAGATAAATATGGTTCCTCTCTCCTATCATATTCTATGGCAAGTTTCTATGGGATAGATTGTTCGGAAAATATAAAAGATATAGCCCCAAATGCAGACTTGAAATCTCTGGAAAAATCTGTCGAATATGCACCATTAGATATAAAGCCCTATATTTTATATATTGCAGCAAGAAAATATCAAAAAGATGGCAAAGAAATGAAGAGCTCTGAATTATTTTCAAGAATCATAAAGGAATATCCAAATACTGTCTATGCAAGAAAGGCACAATATTTGGAAAAAGCTAAGGGGAAATTTAAAGTTGGTGTATTACTCCCTTTAACTGGTACTTATATAGATATTGGTGAGTCTGTAAAAAGGGGGATAGAAATAGCTTCAAAGGATAAATTTATTCCGATTTACACTGACACAAAAGGTAGCCCACTGCTGAGTTATAGAGGAGCAGTTCGTCTAATAAAAAACGAGGGGGTAATAGGAGTTATAGGACCTTTACTCTCTGTTAGCAGTTTTGCTATAGCCTGCCTAACTGATTATCTTGATATACCTCTGGTTACTCCAACTGCAACCCAGGAGTTAATAGATTCAGTTGGTGATATAACTTATATAATAAATAGATCTCTCTCAATACAAGCCAGGGCAATGGCATATTATTCAATAAACGAACTAGGCATTGAGTCATTTTCAATCCTATATCCATCAACAGAATATGGAGAAACGTTGAAAAGAAATTTTAAAGATGAGGTTATGAGGCTTGGAGGACAAATTGTAACACAGGTTGCATACAAGGAGGGTGATCCCGATTTTAAGGATGAGTTGCGATTAATAAAGGAAGGTATGGCTGATGCTTTATATATTCCAGCTTTAACTGGTGATATACCACTTATTGCACCCCAATTGAAATACTTCAAAATTAAATCCCAGATACTTGGCGCAGATGGCTGGAAATCAGAGGAAATATTCAAGCAGATTGAAAAATCTTATCTTGATGGAGTAGTAATTACAGGGCAACCGCATAACCCATCTGAGGATTTTATAGAAAGGTTCAATTTTGTTTACAGAGAAGACCCGGATAGATATGCATGTCTTGGATACGACGCAGCAAATCTAATGGCATATATTTTACAAAATCCAAATAGAATATTATCAAAATCGGATATATCTTTTACTGCTGGTAGCCTTAGAGGAGAAGAATTTTATAATATCGTCCCATTCTACGTTATTAACAATGGAGAGTTCAGACCTGTTAATTAAGGAGGTGGATTGAAAAACAAAAAAAATGCTCTTTATCTAGCGAAGGTAAACTGGATTATTTTTGCTTCTGGAATACTTTCTATAGTGCTTGGATATTTATTTCTTGCCAGAGAATCTTTAACGCTTTCTCCAATTCTCCTGGTCTTAGGATATGCAGTGCTGATTCCTGTTTCTCTTGCATTTAAAGGATTTAAAGGGAAAGATAATAAGAAAGAAGAGAAATAGTTAAGCTCTCCACTAATTTATCAAAAATCATTTAAGGTAAGTAATCTTCGTTAATATTAAATATTGCTTTGTAGAGGTTCTTCTTAGCATGAGGATGTAAATCAATAAATTTTTTTATCTCATCCGCTTACTTTTCCCTTCATGGGGACAATTCGAAGTGAATGTTGGCAGGTTCTGATCTCTAATAAAATACTCTATCCAATCTTCCCACATAAAGTAAAGTGACCTAATAATCTTTATCTTTCCCTCAAAGAATTTCTGGACAGGAACAGAGGTCGCAACTTCACCACGGAAGAGCAAATTCATCATAAATGTAACAATAACATCATCACGATGGTGTCCAAAAGCAATTTCATTATACCCATTTTTATGTGCAATTCTGAATAAGTATTCTCTTCTTCAATACGAACATATAAAACAGGGATGTTCATTACTTTTAGGTATTCCTGATTTAATATTCAGTCTATGAATTAAATAATTTACCCCATTATTTTCAAGGTATTCTTCCACGCTATCAATGTCACTACCGAATCCGGGATCTATATGAATTACAAGAAGATCCCTTATAATTGGATTGTCCATAAAAAAATTGAGCATAAGTATAGAATCCTTCCCTCCAGAAAAGGCAATTGCAAGCTTATCATTTTCTTTCAACATACCATACTTGCGTATAGCAGCAAATATCTTCTTATATACACATATACCTAATTTTCATTATAAGTTGCTTCACTCCGGGGGAGAAAAGAATTCTACTCAGAGAAAACAATTGCCTGGAATTTCCAGAGCTCTGCATCCCTCCAGGCATTCAGTGGAAGTCCAGCCTTATAGCAGGTATGCTCTAAAAAGGTCTCTCTATCCCATCCCTGTTCTACTGGAACCTGTGGCAGTAACAGTCCACTCATAAAACCCTTCCTAATCATCAACCCATCACGTCCCACTTCAATTTCATCTACCCTACGAACTTTCTGGAAGGGAGTAAGTACGGAAATCTCTATCTCTATTCCATCGATTTCAGAAGGACTTATTGGAGGAAAGCGCGGGTCTCTTGTAGCAGCTGAGATTGCCATATTACGAACAGCAAGGTATAGGGGCTCTTCTGCCACAATAAGTCCTATACAACCCTTAAGCTCTCCATTCTTCTTAAGAGTTACAAATGCCCCTGATTTTTCCTTTAACCTCTCCGATTTGACATTAAACTCAGGCACATTTCCATTCCTTACATATTCATCAATAGTTTTCCGCGCAATGGTAAGCAGTTCTTCCTTTTCTTCTTCTGTAAGATATTGAACTCCTGATTTCTCTTCTTTATATATTACTTCTTCCTCTTCCTCTTCTTTTTTTCCAATATTTGCATTATCTGATTTTACTAATGCCCACGCTCCATATCCTACTACATATCCACTTCTCTGACCTGTTAAATCGCCAGAATTTGTTCTATTGAGAAGAATTGCTTTATTTGCACCAAGGTCGAGAGTTGTAAGGATCATTATAGCAACTGCGGAAACTCCACAGGCTGCACATTCACCAGAATCCCTTTTTGCTCTATCGAATTCAAGCAAGGCCTGTGCGTCCAGATTCCTTATGTATTCATCCACTCTATCTGTTACAGATCTTACCTTCTCATAATTATATCCATGGTAAAGGTCGGTTGATGCAATTATCACCCATTTATCCCTTTTCTTTAATTCCCTGGATAAAGCATCAACAAGAATTTTACAGACTTTTAAATTATCTGTACTAAATACAATTGGAACTATTCTAAAATCCCTCAAGGTTTCCTGCAAGAAAGGTAGTTGAACCTCTAAAGAATGTTCATGAAGATGCCCTTCCGGGTAGAAATCTATAAGCTCATTGTGGCTCTTAAGACCTGATGCAAATTCTTCATCAATCAAAACCTCACCAAGCGGTGTCTTCCATGCACCTTTATCAAACACTGAAAAACCATTTATGTAAGCTCGATGAGAAGGTCCAAGTAATACAACAAGGTCAATATCTTTTCCTTCTAAGGACTTGTATGCGTATGCAGCAGTCCCACCAGAATAATCATAACCAGCATGGGGAGATACCAGCCCTAAAACCTCTCCCTCAATATCAACTGTAGCATTCTCAATGTATTGCTTTATTTTATTACGTAAAATCCCTGAATTTCCAGGGTAAAAACTCCCTGCCACAACTGGTTCTCTAATCATTCTTGCCCCCTCTTTACAGTTTATTGAAAAGACTATAAGAATTATTAGTGAAAATATCTTAAATCGCTCCATATAAACTCAAAACAATACGGAGAGACAGGGATTCGAACCCTGGGAGGGGCTTTTTACCCCTCAACCGATTAGCAATCGGTTGCCTTCGACCACTCGGCCATCTCTCCTTCGGAGGGTGAGGGATTCGAACCCCCAAGGGCTCATCGCCCGGCGGATTTCAAGTCCGCTGCCTTACCGTTAGACTAACCCTCCTTGATTTAAAAATATTACTTATACCGTATCTAAAAGTCAAGCCCACTCTTTAGGTACTGGGTATTTGGTATTAGGTCTTAGGTTTTTCTTTATCTCCTAAAGAAATATATTCTATTTCCCAATGCCCAATACCTAAAACCTAACATCTAACTCCCGTCTCCTGTCCCCCGTCAATTTTTATAAGCACCTTGACAATTCAGCTATTATTGAATAGGTTATTTTTTATGGAATTCGAAAAATCACTTAAGCGCTTGGAAGAAATAGTAGATAAATTGGAAAAAGGAGAGCTACCCTTAGAGGAGTCTTTAAAACTCTTTGAAGAAGGAATGAAACTCCTTGCTGAGTTAAAAAAATACCTCTCTAGCGCTGAAGTTAAAATACAAAAACTGATTAAGGATAGCGAAGGAAGGATAAAAACAGATGAATATACAGAAATATCTGGCGGAGTGGAAGAAGAAGATTGATGAAAAATTATTAGAATATCTTCCATCCGAGGATACCTATCCACCAACCTTAAGTAAAGCTATGCGTTATACAGTTCTTGCAGGTGGCAAGAGGATAAGACCTATCCTTTTAATCACAATATACCAACTCTGTGGAGGAAAGGATCTAAATAAGATTTTTCCTGTAGCATGTGCACTTGAATTCATACACTCATATTCTCTAATCCATGATGACTTACCTGCTATTGATAATGATGATTATAGAAGAGGAATCCTGAGTTCCCATAAAAAGTTTGGAGAGAACATTGCTATACTCGCTGGGGATGCCCTCTTCTCCCATAACTTCCGCATAGTTGTAGAGTCAAGTATAGACCCAAAAGAAAAGGAAAAAATCCTTAAGGTATTAACTTTTTTTGTTGGTAACAGAGGTATAATAGGGGGTCAGGTTAAGGATGTCGAATCAAATACAAACATGAAGGATCCAAAACTTCTTAGATATATTCATTCTCATAAGACCGCTTTTTTCTTTTCCGCAGCCTGTGAGATTGGAGGAATTCTCGCATGTGTAGACAAAGACAAACTCATTTCTCTTAGAATGGGCGGATTGTACCTTGGAATGACTTTCCAGATAGTAGATGATATACTTGACGTAGAAGGAAGAAGGGATGAGCTTGGAAAAGATATAAAATCTGATGAGGATAAGTTGACATATCCTGCTCAGTATGGTTTAAAATTTTCAAAAAAAATAGCAAAAAAATATAGTGAACTCTCCATTAAAGAGTTCGAGATGGTTGATGATGGAAGTAAGGTGATGAAAAATATGGTCTTATTCCTTCTGGGAAGAATTAAGTAGGTTGGATAAATAATGGAAAATATATTTAGTTACACTTTTAGAGGGATATGAAATAATGCTAGAGAAAATAAAGTCTCCTCTTGACCTAAAAGACCTTAAAATGGAAGAACTAAATAATCTGGCATCTGAAATTAGAGAAAGGATACTTGATGTAGTCTCAAAAAATGGGGGCCACTGTGCACCCAATTTAGGAGTAGTTGAACTCACCATAGCCCTCCTCAAGGTATTTAATCCTCCCAGGGATAGGATTATATGGGATGTATCTCATCAAACATACGGGTATAAATTATTAACAGGAAGGAACGAAGGTTTTGAGACTCTTCGACAATTCGGTGGGATAAGTGGATTTCTCAAGCGTGACGAATCAATTTATGATGCCTTTGGTGCAGGTCATGCAAGCACTTCTCTCTCTGCAGCTCTTGGGTTCGCGATGGCAAGGGATAAAAATGGGGATGATTATGAGGTTGTCGCTGTTATTGGTGATGGAGCTCTTAGCGGAGGAATGGCTATGGAGGGTTTGAACCAGATAGGCTATCATAATAATGATTTAATAATAATACTCAATGATAATAAGATGTCAATTGCTGAGAATATTGGTGGAATGCGGGAATATCTCACACGTTTACAATCAGCCGAAATCTATAACAAGGTTGCTGAAGATGCATGGAATCTTTTAGAAAAGTTACCAGAGGCGCTCAGCAAAAGAGCAAAAAGAGCTGCAAGGAAATTAAGTGAGGGACTTAAGAATCTTATTGTTCCAAACATCGTTTTTGAAGAGCTGGGAATCTCCTACTATGGTCCAGTAGACGGACATAACATTCCAGAATTGATAATGCTTCTAACAAGGATAAAGAAAATAAAGGGAGCAAAACTTCTTCATGTAATAACAGAAAAAGGGAGGGGATATAAACCAGCCGAGGAAAAGCCAACTCTGTTTCACGGGATTGGACCATTTGATAAAGTAAATGGGGAACTTATTGAAAAAGAGGGGGCAAAAACTTACTCCAGCATCTTTGGTGAAGCAATAGTTGAAGAAGCAAGAGAGAATTCAGATTTAATAGCAATTACAGCTGCTATGACAAAAGGAACAGGACTTACAGAATTTAGTGAAGAATTCCCCGATCGCTTCTTTGATGTAGGAATAGCTGAACAGCACGCTGTAACTTTCGCAGGAGGTCTTGCTGCAAGTGGATTGCACCCTGTTTGTGCAATATATTCCACTTTCCTTCAACGAGCATTTGACCAAATAATCCATGACATAGCCATCCAGAGATTACCGGTTATTTTCTGCCTTGATAGAGGAGGACTTGTTGGAGGAGATGGAGCAACACATCAAGGAGCATTTGACATCAGTTACCTACGAATAATACCAAATATGGTAGTAATGGCTCCCAGAGATGAAGTTGAATTAAAGAGGATGTTAAAGACAGCAGTTCTTTATAAAGATGGACCTATTGCTATGAGATATCCAAGAGAAAAAGTTTTAGGAATCCCATTCACTGATAAAATTACACCAATAACCATAGGTAAAGGAAAAATTCTACGTGAAGGAAGCGAACCACTTATTCTTGCTATAGGTCCAATTGTATATAAGATACTTAAGATAGCTCGAGAATGTGACGATATTAATCCAACTGTTGTAGATGCAAGGTTTGTAAAGCCCCTTGATGAAGAACTGATACTGAACCTCGCAAGGGAAAGTAATAAAATAATAACTGTAGAAGATAATGTAATTACAGGTGGATTTGGCAGCGCTGTTCTGGAATTACTTACTACTAATGGGATGAAGAAGGATATCCTCCGGATAGGCATTCCAGACCAATTTATTGCACATGGCAATAAAGAGGAACTCTTAGAATCAATTGGAATTGGAATAAATGATCTAAGAGAAAGGATAAGAGAGTTTACAAAATGAAAGAAATGACTTTAAAAGATAATATTAAGATCTCAGGGGTTGGAGTTCATACGGGTGTAATTTCTACAATTTACCTACACCCGGAAGAAAAAGGGGGGATTAGATTTATAAAAAATGAGATTGTAATACCCGCAAAAGAAGACTCCATTTTTGAAACAGAACGTGGGATTGTCTTATCTGGCGGGAGCGAAAAAATCTACACTGTTGAGCATTTACTTGCTGCACTATTTAGCTGTGGGATTGATCACCTTACTATTGAAGTAAAGGGTAAAGAGATACCAGCTCTTGATGGCAGTGCTTTTCCCTTTATAAAAGCAATGGAGACCGTTGGATTTGTTAATCTCCCTGAAGAAAAGGATAATAGATACATTCAGAACAGTTATTCAGTTGAGGGAAGGGGTTGTTTCGCCTACGCAAGACCAGCTGATAGACTTGAAATCAGCTATGTCATCTCTTACGACCACCCTCTACTTTCCTATCAGGAATATCGTTACAATGGAAAGTCTAATTTCAAAATGGAAATAGCAAGGGCAAGAACTTACGGATTACTTTCATGGAAAGAAGAACTTCAGGCAAGCGGCTATGCATTGGCAGCTTCCTCCGAGAATACACTAATTTATGATCAAAAAGGCATTCTAAACAATCCACGTTTTCCGGACGAAGCTGTAAGACATAAGATATTAGACTTCTCTGGCGACCTCTATCTGTTCAGACCTATCTTTATAGGGTCCTATTTTATTTCTCGAGGTGGGCATCGATTACATATTGAATTGTTGAAAAAGATAAAAAGGAGTGAATCTTGAAGTTTGATATAGAAAAAATTATGGATCTATTACCACATCGCTATCCCTTTCTGCTCCTTGACAGGGTTGAGCAGACAGAAGATAACATTGTTATCGGGATAAAAAATGTTACCTATAATGAACCATTCTTTCAGGGACATTTCCCGGGTGATCCAATTATGCCTGGCGTCCTGATTATAGAATCAATGGTTCAGGCTGGAGGCTTTCTACTGCTCAACAAACTAGATGACCCCAAAAAGAAGAGAGTATACTTCACCTCAATAAATAAAGCTAAGTTCAAACATCCAGTAAGGCCGGGTGATGTGCTGCGTCATGAAGTGGAACTGGTTAGTTTTCGCTTAAATTTTTGTAAATTAAAGTGTAAATCTTTTGTTGGAGACAAAATTGTAGCCGAGGGTGAGTTTACCGCAGTTGTAACTGAGAGAAAGGGTAGTTAATTGGAATATATACACCCTGATGCCAACCTGTCTCGAGATGTCAAGGTAAGTCCTGGCTGCGTTATAGGTTGTGACGTAAAGATTGGCAGTGGAACTACAATTGGTACTGGTGTAATTATTAACAGTGGTGTAGAAATTGGTAAAAATAATGAGATACATCCCTATGCAGTTATTGGTGATACACCTCAGGATAAGAGTTACAGTGGAGAAGGAGGAAAGGCTATAATTGGTAATAATAATATAATTCGTGAATTTACAACTATTCATATAGCAGTGGGGAAAGACACAGAGACCGTAATAGGTGATAATAATTATATCATGGCTTATTCCCACATTGCTCATAATTGTATAGTGGGGAATAATGTCCTGATGGTGAATGGAGCAACACTTGGCGGATATGTAGAAGTAGAAGATTATGCATATATATCAGCTTTTGTACCTGTTCATCCGTGGGTAAGAATTGGAGCTTACACATTAATAGGCGGTGGGCTTAGAATTACAAAGGACCTTATACATTATGCACTTGCTGCGGATTCTCCTCTACGTGTGATCTCCCCTAACTTTATTGGATTAAGAAGGAATGGATTTTCAAATGAGAGAATTGAGGACATTAAGAAAGCATATCGTATACTATTTCGGTCAAACTTGAACACAAAGCAAGCACTCGAAAGGCTAGAAGAAGAATTCAATGAGAATAAAGATATAGAGAGGATAATAACCTTTATAAATAAATCAAAAAGGGGTATTGTTAAGGGTGGGTGAATGATAGACGATATAATCATATCCAGAGCAATTCTTAAAAGAGGGTTTGAAGAACTCCTAAAAGCAACGGATTCAAAAGTAGTCATTGTAGGGGCTGGTCCTTCAGGACTTAGCGCTTCCTATTATCTTGCAAAAGATGGAATTAATGTAACTGTGTTCGAAAGGGCGTTAAAAGTTGGTGGTGGAATGCCTGGTGGAGGTATTGGTCTTCCGATTATCGTTATTCAAGAGGAAGGTTTAGAGGTTATCAAAGGGTTAGGAATATCATATAAACCCTTTGAAGAAAAGGGTTATTACACTGCAGATTCCCTGGAGAGCACTTCGAAATTGTTAGCAGGAGCAATTGATGCAGGTGTACGGATTATAAATCTCATCACTGTTGAAGATGTAATGGTTCGGGACAGCAAAATATGTGGTGTGGTAATAAATCGAACGCCAATCGTGATGGCATCACTTCATGTTGATCCAATAAGTATTAGAGCAAAATTTGTAATTGATGCAACTGGACATGATACAGAAGTAGTCAAATCCCTTATTAAAAGAAAGAGTATAAAATTAAATACTCCATCTGGTGGAATTGAAGGTGAAGGACCAATGTGGGCTGAGGTAGGAGAAAAAAGCATTCTCTCTAACACAAGAGAGGTGTTCCCGAACCTTTATGTTACCGGAATGGCAGCGAATGCGGTTTATGGTGCACCGAGGATGGGACCTATATTTGGAGGAATGCTCCTTTCAGGGAGAAAAGCTGCCCAATTAATAAAAGAACGACTATGAAGTCACTAAATTCTGTAATAGACCATACAATCTTAAAACCCATCGCTACACAGGAAGAAATAGAAAAGATTTGTAGAGAAGCATTAGAGTATGAGTTCAGAGGGGTTTGTGTGAACCCGATATGGGTCTCATTAGTGTATAATTTGTTAAAAGGAACAGAGATAAAAATAGTCTCAGTATGTGATTTCCCTTTGGGCTCCTCATGGACAGAAATTAGAAAGAAAGAAGCTGAAATGGCAATAGACAATGGTGCCAATGAGGTTGATATCGTTATGAATCTAGGGAAATTTAAAAGTGGAAGAAACGATGAAGCTCTATCTGACCTTAAGGAGATAGTAGAAACCGTCCATCCTAATGGTGCGCTTAAGGTTATAATAGAAGCTCCACTACTCAGCGATGATGAAATAAAAAGAGCATCCTCACTCGTTGAAGAAGCAGGTGCAGATATTATAAAAACCGGAACAGGAACGAGAGGAGCAGTTAACCTCCATCAGATTGATGTAATAAAGAAAGCTTGCAACCTTCCCATAAAAGCATCTGGTGGTATAAAGGATAAAGAAACAGCACTTTCTTTAATAAAAAGTGGTGCCTCAATAATTGGTAGTTCATCCGGGGTCAAAATCGTATCCTGATAATTTCCAATCCATAAAAAGAATTAGGAATTAATGTAGGGCAAACCTTTCAGGTTTGCAAATTACAATACTGATACATAATTTTTATATTAAGAAATGAAAATCAATCTGTTAAGATTGTGTAACCTTTCGTAGTGATAATCCCATTCTCTGAAGACAGAAAAATCCAATAAGAACTACTGGTAGAAAAGCTATGAGATGTGAGAGTATAGCAAAACTTAAAGCAGTATTCTTCGAGATGCCAAAAATACTTAAGCCTAAAATAGCAAAATAGTGGAATGTTCCAACAAATCCGGGAGCAGATGGCAAAGAAACGCCAAGAGATACTGATATCATCACTATGAAAGCGGCATACAAGGGAAGCTCTATTTGCAAAACCTGGAAAAGTGTATAGTTTATTATAGCTACATATGACCAGAAAGATATAGATAAGAGAGTTACCATAGTCAATAATTTCCAGTTTTTAATTATCATAAGACCCTCAATAAAAGATAGAATTGTTGACTGGATTCTTTTATATAATTTATCAGGAAGAAAATTAAAAAGTTTCATTATGAGTTTTGGTCGTGATATTAAAAGTATGAAAAAACCTATTACAAATACTCCTATTGAAAATGCTATGAGTGCAATATTTTTTATTGTAGTGGGGAAAGGTATAATTAAAAGGAAGACTGCGAAGAAAAAGAGTAAAACAAAAATATCAAAAACCCTTTCAACAACTATTGTTGCGAGTGTGGCACTTCTCGATATCCCCTCATCATATCCAAGGGCGATGGCTCTTACAATCTCTCCAAGCCTCATAGGTAATATACCATTTGCCATAAAACCAATCGTTAGGGCAGAAAAGACTTTGCCAAATCTTATGTCCTTAATTGGAGAAAGCATAATCTTCCATCGATATGCTCGAAGTAGAAAGCCTGCTCCGCTTAAGAAAAAGGCTAACACAAAGTAAAGATAATTTGCATTACCAAGGGCAAAACCAACTTCACGAAACTCAACTTTTCTAAAAGCAAGCCAGAGAAATAATAAACTCAGCAGGATTCCTATTAATATCTGGTATCTTTTCCCCATATTTTAGATTTCTATTTATCCTTTTCTTTCTCAATTTTAGGGGTTCTACGTTGTACATTGATTCCTGCTACAATAATAAACAAAACCCCCAAAAGAGATAGGATTACACCAATTTGGAATGTCTCAGGAGAAAATATAAATTTAACCTTATGTTCTCCTGAACCAAGAGGAATTGCTCTAAATAGATAATTTGCCCTTAAGATTTTGACTCTTTCACCATCAACGTAGGCCTCCCATCCTGGATAATAGTGCTCTGAAAGCACTAAATATCCATCTGATTCTAATATAGCTAAAAATTCAATAGATGCTGCGTTGTAATCGGTTATCAAAACCCTATCTTCAACTCCCCTAATACCTCTCTTAGATTCTACATCTTTGAATCTTTCTAATACTACTTCCTTCTCAGGATAAAAATCCTTGGATATCATATATGGGATTATAAGAGAATCGGATAACTCTTTTGAATTGTGAACTATCCACGCTCTTGGCAAGTACGTATCTCTTTCTTTAGGATAGACAGTTCTTCTACCCGATATTAAAGAATCAATTAATTCATATTTAACATTATACAAATCAAGATACTTATTTTTATGGTTTTTAAATCCCCCGGCAAATTTTACAAAGCGTTCTAATTTATTCGCCACATGACCTTCTAAAGCTTCCACCCTATGCATAAGAGACATGGAGTTAGCATAGAAATAGCCAAATCTGGGGTTGTCTACTCTAAAGCTCTCATTACTACTTTTGTATTTTATAAATTGTATTAAATTATTCGAGCTGTAATAATGGTCTGGATTTAACCTTTTACCACTAAAGTACGAACCTATCGCGTAAAGATCTATGAAGAGTATACATATTGAAATTATTTGAAACCATTTAGGAGAGATTATTTTTCTAACGTATAATAGTAAAGGGATAAAGGAAAGGATTAAAAAGATACTAAATAACCTGAAATTATTAAAAATTGTTCTATACTTGTATTCATTGAACCCACTAGCAAGCTGATAATTCGCTCTCCATGCTTCAGTTACAATAAAGAATATAATTCCAGCAATTATTATATATAGACTAACTTTTTTAAGTTTTTGGAGTGATTTATCTTTTAGTTTATATACGAGATTATCAAGGGAGAAAGAACTTATTATTGCTGCTGCAAATACGAAAAAGGGCATGAATCTGACATGCATTTGTAATCCAGGGAGGAAAAGAGAAAGTAATTTTTGAAGGGGATTATTACCACCATACATAAAGAGTAGAGAGAATCCCAAAAGATAAAGGAAAAACCTTATTTTCTTTTCATTTATAATAAAAGCAGATAACGCAAGTAATACCAGAGAGATAATCCCAATATATGAGCTATATTCTACAAACATCCAGAAACCTTTATACCCACCCCAGTAATCATTCCCACTCAACCCTTTACCAAAAATATAGGGAAAGAAGAGTGCACTCAATGTTTTAAATGGGGCATATCCCGTAACACTTTTAGAAATTCTTGAGCTAAGGTTTACGTATTGAATCTCTGGTAAAAGACGCGGTGATGCAATTAAAAATCCTATTATCAATATTACAGAAGAGAGTAGAAAGAGAAATTTGCGTTCCTTCCCTATAAACAAATTATACAAAATAAAACCTAACAAAACAAATATAAGATAAAAATAGAATTGTGGGTGGGCACCTAAAATACATATACCTAATATTAAACCAGATAATGATGCAAGAAACATACTCTTATTTTTAAATGTTAAGATTAGACTATAAAAAATAAGTGGCGTCCATATTAAACCGCAGAGCTCACTCGTATGTTGAGTTCTAACAATGGTTGGTAGACTAAGATAGAACAAAATAGCTCCGAATAGGGAACTCAGTTTAGAAAGACCTAACTCTTTCAATAAGAAATACATTGAAATCCCACCAATCCAAATCTGAATAATCAGAAAAATTTCTACAATATAAGAAGAGAGACGTCCATTCTTAACAAAGAGTGCAAGAATCGCCGTAAACGGATAGAAAAAGTGAGAAGGATTAGACCCAGCAAATGGATAACCCCCATAAATAAAAGGAATCCATAGTGGAAGTTTTCCACTTCGTAGAGTTTCTGCCATGTATGCTCTTCGTGGGAAATTCCCCAAAATAAAATCAAACCAGAAAAATGATTGTTTTGCAATAATCTTCCAGAAAAAGATTACAAGAAGTGCTGCTAATATAGAAATTATTAGAAAATCAAATCTCTTTTTCCTCATATTTTACATGTATCCTAACCCTTTAAGTCGTTTTTGTAGCTCTTTACTCTCCTCCTCACTATATTCTAATAATTCTTTTTCTTTAGGGATTGGCTTTTGATACTCAATTTTGTATTCAATATTTAATGCCTCCTTTAACACCTTTCCATCTATATCAGTCGGAATTGCCACATTATTCATATATAGTATTGTAGGTGCTATGTCGATAATTTCTGCGGATATTTTCTTTCCTTTTTTTATATCGGGACCCCTCATCATTATTAATCCCTCAAGTCTATGGTCTCCTGATTGAAGCCCAGGAAATTCAAATATTTCTCCTTTTCCCGTCCCCATTTTAAAAGATATTTCTTCACCCATAACAATTAAATCGGGTGCTACTTTTGTATATCCACCTTTATATATTTCGTTTTTCTTATAGATCTTCGTAAATATTGGTTTTCCTGTTAGTGGATTCTTTACCATATATAAATCATCTTTTAGTTCTTTTACTAAATCTTCGTACTCCTTCCCTTCTTTTATTATTCCTTTTGATTCACGTCCTTCAAGATTAACAAAAATCTTGTTATTTCCAAAAGCATATGCTCTTGTCTTATGCCAATCTACGTCAAGAAAAGATCGCGACCTCATATAAGGATGTTCAAGTTTTATATTTTTAGGAGCAATTCTTCTAATCCAACTCTTTTCACCTAAAATTGCCTCTTTAAGAAAGGGAAGTTCAAGCAATCCTAACTTTGCTGCAGTTTTTAATAATTTTTTACCTCCCTTAAAAAGAGAACCAAATATGACTTCTATTATACCAGGCTTCTTAACCTCTAAAAAACCCATTTCTCTTAAAAAATTGTTTAAATAAAAATAACCATAAGCTGGTCCGAACCCATGATCTGACATTACAATAATATTTGTTTTCTCGTCCAATCTTTTTTGCAGTTCACCAATTATTTCATCTAACTTTTTATAAAACTCTTTTAGAACATTTCCATATTTTTTAGCCTTTCCCGAATTATATTTAGGATGCTCCTTATCCATGTGATGCCAGAAATAATGCGAAAGACGGTCCAATGGAGTAAATACAGCAACAAAAACGTCCCATTCTTTATTTTGTATGAGATAATCTGTGATTCTGAAAGTATTTTCAATGCAGCGTAAATTTTCTTCCAAGAATCCCTCTTCTCCCCTTTTCATCAATTCCGGTGAGGTCATTTCAACAAATTCAGTAGGCTCATAATCAGGAATAAAATTTTCTATTTCTTCCCTTAGCCATTCCGGATATGTATAATCTAAAGCATAAGGAGGAGTAAGAAAACCTGAAACCATAAATCCATTTATCTCCGTTGGTGGATATGTGAGAGGAACATTTATAATTCCAACTTTAAGGCTTGCTTTACTAAGAATATCCCAGAATGTAAGTGAATCTTGATAGGTTAAGTTTACAATTAATGGATACGAGGTAACATCAAATTGACTCAACCCGACCTGAAAATCAAATATTCCAATTTTCCCAGGGTTTTTTCCAGTCATGAAACAATTCCATGCAGGGCAAGAAAATGGGGGGATCGTAGATCTTAGACTGCCAAATATTCCATTCTTTTTTATCTCTTTGAAATGTGGAAGTTCATCTATCCATCTGTTAATAAGGCTGGGAGTAGCTCCATCTAATCCTATTATTAAAAGCTTATTCCTTTCCTCTGTTTTCCTCTTTATAGTCTTCATTATCTTTGTATCCGACTTTTTGTTCTATTATATATAAAGGTCTCTTCTTTACCTCACCATAAATTCTCCCAATATATTCACCTATTATACCCAATGTTATAAGTTGAACACCCCCCAAAAATAGAACAACTACAATTATAGATGTCCATCCGGGAATTGTCCTTTCAAAGACAAATTTTGCTATAATTGACCAGATTGCGTACAAGAAGGAAAGAATTGAAACTACAAATCCCATATAACTTGCTAATTGCAAAGGTGCAATAGAAAAAGAAACTATTCCATTCAAAGCAAGTTTTAACGACTTCCAGAAAGAGTATTTGGGTTTACCTTTATATCTTGCTTCCCTTACAAATTCAACACCTGTCTGCTTAAAACCAATCCATGTGCTAAGACCTCTCACAAAACGATATTGTTCTATAAGTCTTTTTAATTGTTCTACTGCCTTTCTGCTTAATAGCCTAAAATCTCCCACATCTGGTGGAATATCAATTTTCGTTATCTTCTTTAGAACCCTATAAAATAACCACGCAAACCCTCTTTTTAAAAAGTTCTCTCCCCTGCGTTTTTCTCTTATAGCATAAACGACTTCATAGCCGCATCTCCATTTTTTAACCAATTCAGGTATAATCTCTGGGGGATCTTGAAGGTCCGCATCCACAGTTATCACTACATCTCCAATGGCACTTTCTATACCAGAAGTAATAGCAATTTGATGTCCAAAATTTCGTGATAATTTAATTCCCTTAACAGAATTATCCTTTTCTTGAAGTTCACAAATTAGAATCCATGATGAATCAGAGCTTCCATCATCCACAAATATTATTTCATAATCTCCTTCCAGTTCTTGCATAACTTTTCTTAATCTATTATATAAGACTGGAATATTTTCCTCTTCATTATAAACAGGAATTACAATTGAATATAGATTTTTCTTCATGATTTTTATTTTACACCTGAGCCATTATAATAAATACATTATTTAACTTATTTTCGTAGTAGCAAAGGAGTATCAAATACTTATCATTCCCCTTGTTAACAATTTTTATTATAGAACCCTTGTTACTTTTGTCAAGAGGAC
>SOIB01000107.1 GCA_004377355.1 Candidatus Stahliibacteriota bacterium
TATCTTCCATACTCATTTCTTCCATTATGTTTCACCTCCTTTTAATTTTTAAAAGCACCCTCAGTGCAAAAATAAAATCCTGATACTTTATATTCACTTGCTATAGGGCATTCACCGCAAATACACCCCTTTTTTTCAATTGTACATTTGCTCTTTCCTCTCGCACAATAAAATCTCTCTATATTATTATACATACATTTATCATAGCTTGGACAGCTTGCGCAGATACACCTTCTGCTGTTTTTCTCTAAATCAGGTACACCTTTTCCATGTTCTATTTTTATTGGCTTGACTCTTAAAATATTCCCCGTAGGTTCCTTTATATCTTTATTTTCTCCATGGAGATCAGTGAAATATAATCCTCCTGGACCAAAAGCTAAACCGCAGGGAGAAGCAGGATTTTTCCCAACATAAGTAGCAAACTCATCATAAGATTTAACACTATTTCCATCTTCACTAAGTCTAAATTTCACAATCTTTTTTCCTTTTGTATCCCACCCCTCTTTATAAGCTGCTCCAAATAAAGCAACAAACAATTCATCATGGAATTCTTCAGAAAACTGTCCATCCTGCATGAAAGCCATAGCAGTTGGTGCCTGGGTGAAATGCCACCAAAATATTGAATTCTTTCTGATTGAATATTGCGAAGTGTAATTTCATCCAGGCTCTACCTTTGCTATTCTATCATCAACCTCAGGACCATTGTCAGAGATATATAACTTTTTATCACTTTTTCTCCACGCAGCTCCAAATGGATTTCTAAAACCTTTCGCATAAACATAACTTTTTGGATTGGGATTATCATCTGGGATTGAACCATCTAAGTTCATTCTCAATATCTTGCCTCTTAAATCGTTGCCATCTTGAGCAACTTTTGGATTTAACATCCCATCACCTACATTAACATAGAGTTTTCCATCAGGACCAATAGTAACAGCTTGAATCTGGTGCGCTGCTTTAACTGAAGGTATCCCATCAATAATTGTTTCCATAGAATCCATCTTTAAACCATTTTTACTTTTTGTCCTTATAACTCTAGCCATTATATCGTCATTTTCAACATAAAGCATCGATAAGAACAAATCACCAGTTTGTGGTTCAACACAGATTCCAATCAAACCAGACTCTCCTGTTCCTGGCAACTTATAGTCTGGAGGATAATTCAATAATCCTTGAGCATAGGTGTGGATTTTCCAGTTATTTGTAATTGCTTTAACACTACCATACAATTCTGTAACATATAAAAGCGGAGCCTCTCTATCCTTTTTTGGATTTTGAACAAAAGCAAGATTAACAGGAAGATTAAGTCCTGTAACCATTACTTCTATTTCAAAACCTGGAAATAATTTCCAATTCATTTCAGGAGATTCTGACATTTTACTACCCTCCTATACGATATATTTACAATCTTTATAAATATTCACTTTGAATAGTAGGTCGTGTATGTCTATCATTGAACTGTACCTTGAATGTTAACAGTTCTTCCGGTGTCCATATGTGGTCTGTGAGTCCTTCTCCCATTAATATTGTTCGTTTCATCCATCTTTTGTTCTATTATTTATTTCTATTTGTAGCGATTTATGTGGTTTGACGAAGTTGTACCATCCTTGTAAGAAGTCTATGGCTTTCGAATGCATCTGCATGTCTTTACTGCCGTTCATTTCTTTCCGCACAAACCTGTCGAGAGAGTTGCTAATTGTAAGGTTCATTCGTTCTGTGGTAGTGGGTGCAAGTCATTGAAAATAATCTTGAAGAACGGACGCATACAACCCACTTTTGGGATATTGGCTATTTAGCCACATGTTTGCTGTTTTCAATAACCTACATACACGACCTAAAAATACGACTATTTCTGCAATTTATTCTTACTTATTTTCTTCCTGTGCTTTTTCTGAACCTCTTGTGCAATAGTACTGGTTCTTAAGCCCCATCTTTGTGTATACTGGACAACCACCACAGATGCATCCTTTCTCTTCTTTAATGCAACCGCTTTTCCCAATCATGGGGAAACAGAACCCTTTTTCCTTCTCTCCACCTTCTGCACTACAGTCTTTATAGCTTGGACATTTTTCACATGTGCAGTTTTCCATCACAAACTTTTTCTTATCTTCCATACTCATTTCTTCCATTATGTTTCACCTCCTTTTAATTTTTAAAAGTACCTTCAGTGCAAAAATAAAATCCTGATATTTTATATTCACTTGCTAACAGATCTAGCCAGATATTCTTATCTTTAAAAATATCAAAGAGTTTTCTTATAACTTTATCAGAATGGGGAAATATCAAGCATTTTTGTTCTGAATTCCAATAATATCCCTTTATATTTTTAATCCTTTTAATAAAAGTTAAATTATAGGGTAAAGTTACTGAAATCTTACCAGATTGACTGTTGGTTATTTTGATTGTATTTGGATTCATTTTATTAATAAATAGTAAAAAATGAAAAAATGTCAAGAAACAGTTCCTTGTTAAACCCACAGATTATCAGGATTAAGGATTAGAAGAGTGAAATTTAAGAAGAGCAGGGGTTAAGGAGTAAGGGTTTAGAAATTAGTGCCATGTGTCGAGTGCCATTTATAAGTCACGAGTCTTGAGTCGCCAGTCGAGAGTCAATAGAAAAATTAAGGAGTAATTTTCAGCTTACTGCTTACAGCATACAGCTTTCAGCAAACTGTCTAACAGCCAACTGACTAACTCACTAACTGTTACACTTGAAACCTCGACACCTTGAAACCTAGGGTTGTGTTCTCTGGGCATTTATGGGGAATATCATTTTACATTGTTGATCGAGATTTGGGCTTAAAGAAAAATCCAAAAGCTAATAACAGAAGGCCGGGAATATACAAATACCAAGGAAAATTTTTGGGGACAAAGGTATAGAAAATATCAAAGTCATTAATCCAGAGTAATCCTACAGGAATAGCAAGAAATGACCAGATTATAAGGATTATTCCTACCGATGTAAATATAACATTTATCCAACTCATCCACTTATACCCATTCTTTAATATAAATAAACTACCTCCAATTAAAACCAATGAGCTAAGAACAGGGCATAAGACTGGACCCACCCATAGAACAGGGAAAAGGAAAAGTATATCAAAAGAAAAAAGACTTGGAGGCCAGTGAATCATAAAATAGAGAAAGATGTAGTAAAAGATGTCCCATATTCCGAATATAAACAGGAATAAGAAGGGGACTTCCCATCGTTTTTTAGAAGAAAGGAAACTAATGGTTAAAAGGATGATAATAGCCGCAAGCTCGCGATAAATCTCAAAGCAGAAAATCTCTGAATCCATAATACGCAGTGGAAAAAGTGATACAATGCCAGGATAGTAGAGATAACGTAGATATACTACAACATCTGCTTCAAGATACCCAAAAGCTACTGCAAATACAACCAGACCAAATAATCTCTTAGCCTTCATCAATGCTCCTTTATAAATCTACTTCCATATCCATATTGAATAATTCTCACAAAGTTGACTAGCTACAACTTGAGGATTCGAGTGGTCAAGTGGTCTTTGCTACCTTTGCATGCATTGCGAGGAATTTAAAAGGTTATGATGGAAAGGTTCTCTATCTGCCGAACTCTCCCATGAGGACTCCGACCTTTATATAAGTATGCCTTAAGTCCATACCAGGATCTTCATATAACTCTTTTCCATTAGCAAACTTCCAGTTGGGTTCATTGAGACCATAGATGTACCCTCCTGTGAGGTGTACTGCTATAAAATCAGCAAGCGGTATCAGGAAACCTACACTACCTGAAAGTGAAAAGCTTGATGCAGTAAGATTTGCGCTTTCTCCAGGATCGTTCAGGACCCCGAAGAATGTAGTACTATCTGAATAACTATAAGCTTTCAGATGGACATGGGAATAACCACCTCCAACCTTTAAGAATGCCAACATGTAATACAAATCGAGAAGATAACCAACCTCAAATATTCTTGCCCGGAAAACTAAATCCATGGAAAGGTCTCCTTTCTCTTCATGTTGGTCTCCATTTATATTCATGACACCAATTAAAATATTATCCTGAGCCATGGAAGCACTCCAGCTCCATCCCCAACTATTATTATCAAATCTATGCGGAAAAGCGTTCTGCTCAAATTCATTGTTGAAGGTTCCAATATCACTATGGATTAAATAATCCACATCTAACCCAACCATTCCTGTATTAATTGCAAGTATTAGTAATATCATTTAAAACTCCTTTGCTATTCTTATTTCAAAACCTAAAGTATACTCGTTCTCATCCTCTGTTCCGAATCCCTTTTCCCAATCTTTATCCACCGAGAAGATAAAATCAGAATATACACCCAGTGAGAATACAAAATTTGAAAATTCGGATGAGACCCCGATTCCACCCCCAAGTGTGAGGCTATATCTGTCAAAATTATTTCCATTCAGACTCACAACCACCTCACCATCATCTTTAAATCTCCAGCGCATAAGTCCAAGTCTGGTTAAAATATAAGGTTTAAGACGTGTGCTTAAGGGATACCAATAGAGTGAAAGAGCACCCTGGATAAATTCAAATTCATTACCAAGAACACTTGAAATAGGGATTAATATCGTAGAATCTCCCTGCTCTACATATTCATAAGCCAGGGAACGTGTTGATGCATTTGCCCTTCCTCCCTTTATATCAATACTATACACAAGGTTAGGAACGAATTCAAAGAGAGAGTAGATTTCAACTTTTGGACCATAGGATGGACTAACAATATTATCTCCCTTTACCTGAAATGCTCCTCCTCCCATACCAACTGCAAAGGAGAATAATAGATATATCATAAACCACCTCCACACCGCTCATCTATTTCCCAGATAGTTGCCAGGAATCCTTCATTCTCCCAATCATCTTCTAAATTATAAACTCTTTCTCTAAAGCTCTCATATTGTTTGTTATCAAGACAAAAACGATAGAGAAAAAAATATCCTGGCCAGAGGTGATTATCCATTTTGGGATCTGAGCCTTTCAATCTTCCAAGAACCTTTGGAATAATTACATATTCATCAATACCTTCTTCTTTTAGTACATCTTCGAATTGATCCTTTAATCCCATATAAATAATAATCTCTACTTTTTTCATTTCACCATTCTCCTTTTTATCTTACCTTCAACTATTGCATAGAGCGTAGGAATCAGGAGTAGAGTAATAAAAGACGCAACAACCATACCACCAACTGCAGAAATACCCAGGGACCTCCATAAACCTGAACCACTACCCCTTGAAAGGGCAAGGGGAAGAAGCCCAAAAACAGTTGTCCCAGTAGTCATAAGAATTGGTCTGAGTCTCCTCGATGCACCAGTTATTATCGCATCATAAAGCTCCATACCTCTTTTTCTAAGGATATTGATATAGTCAATCATAACAATCGCATTATTCACAACAATTCCCACTAATAGTGCAATCCCTACCATTCCCATTAGAGTCATAGATTGGAATGACACAAAATAGCCAAGTGAAACACCAACAAAGGCAAAGGGTATTGAGAACATTATAATAAATGGGTCAAGGAATGATTCAAACTGAGCTGCCATTACAAGAAAAACAAGCAATATTCCAAAAGCAATTGCAATCATCAAACTTCTCTGTGATTCTCCCTGTTCCTCAATAGTCCCCCCATATTCGATTATGATATCACTTGGTAAAATAGTAGAATTAACTACCCTTCTTACATCTCTTCCCACATCTCCTAGAGCCCTACCAAATGTTGATATATTAAGGCTCACCATTCTTTCATTATTTTTTCTCTCTATGGCTATTGGACCTCTTCTCTCTTCTAACTTTAAGAAGTTTGAGATATAAACTAAGTCACCGTCTGGGTTTGTTATCTGAAAGTTTTCAATAGTATTCATTGAATTTCTTGAATCATCATCAAGTCTAACCATTATTGGGTATTCGATGCCACTTATGCTGTATTTACCAATCTCTGTTCCATAGAATGCAGTTCTGAGTTGGCTACCAACCCAGTAAGGTGAGAGCCCATATGAGTACATCGCTTCATCCCTTGGGACAAGCCATAACTCCCTTCCACCCTGTTTCCTTGAGATTTCAATAGATTTGATACCTGGGATACTTAGAAATTTTTCTTTTAAGAATATTGCCAGAGAATCGGTTTTCTTTAGTTCATCTCCAAGGATCTGAACCTCAATATCAGAACCACCGAAATGCATTTCACCTAAACCACCTGTTACGCTAAATTCTATTCTCTTTATTCCAGGAATTTCTCTTGCCTTCTCTTCCAACATTGCTGCAATTTCTGCAGTCGTTCTCTCCCTTTCACCAATATCTATATAGATAGACGAGATATTAGGACCTGCACTTCCACCAAATACAGAACCTGAAGCACCAACAGATGTCGTTATCGAATTAACTCCTGGAACTTCATGTCGAATTAATTCTTCGACTTCCTTCGTTATTTCATTCGTCCTCTCTGCCTTCATCCCTGTGGGAAGTTCCATTTCTGCTTCAATTTGTCCCGTATCAGACTTTGGAAAGAAATCCATAGGAACGAATCTAAAAAGGAACAATCCGATAAAGAATATACCTATGAATATCCCAACCAATTTACCTTTATTTCCAATAGACCATCCTATCATTCCAGAGTAACCCTTTTCGAGCTTTCTGAAAAATCTATCGGAAAAATTCTCATCTCTACTTATTTTGAGGAAGCGAGAAGAAAGCATTGGAGAAAGTGTGGTAGCAGTGATAAGCGAAATTATAAGCATCAAAGGTATCGTAATAGCTAATTCTTTGAACATGATAGACACAAACCCTCTTGTTAGTAAGAGAGGTAAGAATATTGCAACAGTTGTTATAGTTGACGCTAAGATTGCCTGTCCAACTTCCTGTGCTCCAAAAATTGATGCTTCCCTCCTACTCTCTCCAGCTTCCCTGTGTCTGAATATATTCTCTAAAACTACTATCGCATTATCAACCACCATACCCACAGCTATAGCTATAGCAGAAAGAGAGACAATATTGAGAGTCCCACCTGAAAGATACAGGTAAACGAAAGATATTATAAGAGAAGTAGGTATGACTGTTGCAATTATTAAACTTGCTCTAATATTTCCAAGGAATAAGAAAGATATGATAAGTACAAGAAGGATAGCTATTGAAATTGTCCTTACCAGGTTATCGATTGAACTCCTAACAAAGTCAGATAAATCTATCACTACATTTATATCGATTCCCGGGTATTTTTGTTCTAATGTCTTAATCCTTTCTTTTACTTTATCCGCAACTTCAACTATATTTGCACCTGACTTTCTCTGAATACCAAGAATAACTGCCTCTTTTTCATTTGTCCTGTAGTAGCCTTCAATGTCTTCTGTTCCCAGTTCAACTTCCGCAATATCTTCGAGATGAATGGGTTTATCGTCTCTTTCTCCAACTACAACATTCCTTATATCATCTATTTTCTTGAACTTTGCGGGAAGTCGAAGTGAGTATCGGGTGTTGCCTCTTTCTATAGCACCGAGAGGAAAATCAAGGTTGGTAGCCTGTAAAGTTTGCACAATCTGATTCAGAGAAAGACCCAGTTGCTCCAATTTTGTTGCTGAAACATTAATATTTACCTGTCTATCTTCCCCTCCCCCCCAAATAGGTGCAGAGCCAACGCCCTCAATCCTGCTCAGACTTATAGATATTTTTTCCTCAACAATTTTTTTAATATCAATTCCAGGATTTTCTGTTGCAGCAGTTATAATCAAAATCGGAGCCATTGAGGAGGATATTTTAAATAAAATTGGATCATCAGCATTATCAGGAAGTTCCGCAAAGCTTAATGCATCACGTACATCGTTGGATGCAACATCCAAATCAACCCCATATTCAAACTCAAGATATACAACCGAGAAATCTTCACTTGAGTTGGACGTTACCTTCTTTAAACCCGTAACAGTCCCCAGAGCATCTTCCACTTCTTTGGTCACCTCTTCTTCAATGTCAAGAGCGGAAGCTCCAGGATATACAGTAAAGACAATAAGAAAGGGCAGATCTATATCAGGATATAAAGCAATTGGTAGGTTTACGAATCCAATAATTCCAAATATGATTAAGACAAGGAAAACTACTGTTGTCAACACCGGTCTTTTTACTGCACCTTCAATCATCTTATCTCCTTTATATCAATCTTTGCACCGTCTTTAACTATATATTGACCTACAACAAGAACTGTATCCTCCTTTGATATTCCTTCTCTTATAGCAACAAGACTATCATTCATCAAACCAATCTCTACAGGGGTTTGAACCGCTATATTATTTTTGACTATGAATACATATTTTTCTATTGTTCCTATCACAGCATCAGGATGGATAGTAATAGCGTCCGACTCTTTTGCCACCTCCACCCAAACCCTTGCAAACATACCTGGTATTATTTCCTTTTCAGGATTCTGGATAATTCCATGCACTCTTTGAGTCCTACTTTCTGGATGGTAGAATGCAGAAGCTTTTATTATCTCACCTTTAAATCTCTTTCCAAGGGAAGGTATCCCCACCTCAATAGGTACCCCTTTTTCAAGACGATACTTCTCTGGTATATCAAATTCTACCTTAACCCTATCTATTCTTGCTACCTGGGCTATTGAAACTTCTTGGCTAATAGGAACTCCACGATCTAAAGGTGAAAGAGATACAACACCTGATATGGGACTCTTCACTGATATAGGTTTTCTTTCCACGCCGGGTACGTCAAGTTCTATGTAGGCGATAATCTCATCCTCCCTAACCCACTGTCCATCTTCTACAGTAAAACGCACAAATCTACCGGGCAAGTCCGGAAAGATAGAGGTCTGATCTATTCCTTTGACCTTTGAAGAAAAACTCATAACCTGTATTACATCTTTCTCTTTAGGGAGAGTAACTATTACAGGCACTGACACATCCTTCTTTTCCTCCTTCTTCCTGCCTCTACTAACTCTAATAAACGTTGGTATACCAATCAATAATATCAAAAATAAGATAAAAAACCACTTCTTCATAATACCTCCTATTCTTCCATTGTCGCTACTTTTATTTTTGACAGGCTTACAGATATATTATATTGTGCATTGAGATGAGAGAACTTGGCACTTCTATAACCAAGTTCTATATCTTTATATTCAAGCGAACTGATATAACCCTTCTCATACTGCTCTTTTGCCATCTCAAATGCTTCTTTTGCCCTATCTAATTCCTTTTTTGCAAGGTCCAGTTTCCTCTTATTCAGACGATAATCCAGGAGAAGATTTTTTACCTCCATTCTTATTCCTTCTTTTACTATCTCTTCCCTTATAAGCGATTGTCTGGCTAATAATATATATTGGTCCATCTTTCTCTGTCTACTGAATCCATCGAAGATGGGAAAAGAGAGAGCAATGGTTGCAGTAATATTATTACCCCACTCATTCTTAAACTGATGCGGCTTGTCATAGGAAAAGTTTCCCTGAAAAACAATTGTTGGAAGGTAGTCAAGGAACTGTAGTTTGTTGCTGAGATTTGCTAATCTATTTAATTCTTCTATGCTCCTTACCTCAGGACGTAAATTAATGGATCTAGTAATAAGTGAATCCAATGTAAAGGTATCCGGTTTTAGCTCAATATCACCCTCTACATCTATCAAGGTATCCAAGGGGAAACCTAGAAGTATATTTAAAGCTGAACGCATCTTATCCAGTCCATTTTGCGTATTTAGATATTCTGTTTTCCTCTTATTAAGCTCTGTTTCTGCAGAGAGTAGATCTAATTTTGTAACCCGCCCTTCTCCATACTGAATAGACGCAGTTCGCAGGTGATCTTCTGCTCTCTTTACTGCATCCTTTGCAATTTCCACTCCCTCAGTGGCGCTAACCACGCCATAAAACACAGTTGCCAAATCCATAATTAGATTGATACGATCTGTTTCCTCCTGAAACAGCTGGATACGAACGGCTTTCTCGGCAATATCTTTAACCACAAGTCTCCTTCCAAAAGTAAATACTGGGAATGTAACTGAAAGCGTATTCATATAGTTATCAGCATAACCCATAGAAATGGGCTGGGGACCCTCCGGTGTTTCTATCTCAAACTCCGGTACATTCAACAATCTTGTATAACTCGATTGAAAGTTAACAGATGGATAGAATGAAGCCCAGGATTCCTTCATTCTTGCCTCTGCTTTTTTCACCTCAAGATTAGAAATTTTAAGGCTTCTATTCTTCGCATTAGCAATCCCTTTTGCTTCCTCAAATGTCAATCCATGGGAAGAATTAAAAAATAAGAAAATCGATAAGAATAAGAAGTGTTTTAATCTCATAAAGTTTCCTCCTTTTTTATCCCATCCAATATTAACGAAATAGCAGTATCTTTAATTGTATCCGATTGAGACTGCGATATCTCAAATGAGATAGCCACGAGTATCTGATAGAGGTCACCTAGATCAAGTTTAGTCCCTGGTAGATGAGCATCAAGGAAATCTACCGCCTCATTTTCCAGTGCTTCAATACGTGAGAAGATAGCTTTTTTAACCTTATGGGAAACATCTGATGATAATTCACCATAGAGAACCCGATGTACACTTCCAAAACGATTGAAGTATTTATCTCTTCTTATAGAATCTTCATAATAGTCAAATATAAGGGATAGGGTGGTTGTAAGGTCTTCTCCAGAATTAAATATCTCACGTAGATCACTTATAACATTATCAAGAGTTTTTGTAAAAGTTTGAACAAATAAATCAGCCTTTGACTTGAAGTAAAGATATAAGGTACCCTTTGCCACACCAACTGCCTTTGCAATGTCATCTAATGTAACCTCATGATAATCCTTCTCAGCAAAGAGTTCTTTTGCTACTTCCATTATCTGATTTTTCCTACTAACTGACTGGTCAGTCATAATTGGGCAATATACATCAATACATTTATTTGTCAAGGGGAAATTTAAAACTCTATTTGATATTAGCCAAATTTACATATAGCAAAGAATAAGATAATCACCGAATTCTTATAAAAAACACTTGACTTTATAACCCCTGCCAATATATTGGCAGTGTGATTGAGACATTCGGGTCTCTTCGCATTTTTAAGATAATAATAAGGAAAAGACAGTGATTAAAAAATTTGATATAGTGTTTTGCAGAACTTTTTTTATAATATTTGCAAATAACTGGTAGAGACAATGGATGAATTTTTGAAATTGCTGTGGTGGTAGATATTGTTCCTGACAAGCAATCGCGAATACTAATTATATTGATACAGAAAGAATGAAGAAGAAAAATATAAAGATGTATATGAATATCTACCAGAAAACATCTCAACATTTACGTGAGCTTCCCACAAAATTTACTCTTCAAAATAAAGATGGTAATATCATATATATAATATTAAAACATAAAAAAGGAGAGAACTGTGCCATTTGAAATATCTAAGGAATTAGTTCGATCCGACTTTATTAAGAAAATTGAGGAATTATCCGGTGAAGAAATAAGCGCCTGTTACCATTGTGGCAAGTGTGCGGCCGGGTGCCCCTCTGTAGACACAATGGATCTATTACCCAATCAAATCATCCGTGCAATTCAACTTGGTGATATTGAGGTCTTAAAAACTTCCAATACTCCATGGATATGTGCTTCCTGTTATATGTGTTATGTTAGGTGTCCCCGTGGAATAGACCTTTGCAGTATTATGGAGGCGGTCAGGCAAATGACACTGAGGGAGAATTTAGATCATATAGATATAAGGGTATACACAGATGAATTAGCAACTCTTCCTCCTATTGCTGTGGTTAGTGCCCAGAGGAAGCTGTCATCATGAAGGAAATAATTTACTATCCGGGTTGTACTCTTAAGAATACTGCCAAGAATTTTGAGGACTCAGCTATAGCATGTGCAGAAGCACTTGGGTTCAAACTCCGTGAACTTGAGGACTGGTATTGCTGTGGAACAGTCTACTCCCTCACGAGTGATGACCTTATGCATCATATAGCAACGGTCCGGAATCTTCTCAGGGTACAAGAAGAAGGTGAAGAAAGACTTACGACACTATGCGCAATGTGTTATAACACTATAAAGCGTTCAAGTAAGCGAATTAATGAAAACGAAGATGATAGAGAAAAGATAAATTCATTTATGTATGAAGAGGAAAATGACTATCAAGGTAATGTAGACATAATTCACTATCTTGAAATCCTTCGCGATGAGATTGGTTTTGATAAAATAAAAGAGAAGGTTGAGAAACCTCTTAAAAACTTAAAATTAGCTCCCTATTATGGATGTTTACTCCTGAGACCACTTGAAGTAGCAATAGATAACCCTGATTCACCATCCATCCTTGAAGACCTTATCACGGTTATGGGGGCGGAAGTAGTCTATTTCCCGTTTAAGAATGAGTGCTGCGGTGCATATGAAACCGTATCAGAAGTTGATTTTGTGGTAGAGCGAGCACGTAACATTATAGGGAATGCTATAAGAAATGAAGCAGATGCACTTTTAGTTTCATGTCCTCTTTGTGCCTTTAATCTGGACAATAGACAAAAGAATGTATCTCTTAAATACCCTGATTTTGAAGGCATTCCCGTTCTCTACTTCACAGAAGCCCTAGCACTTGCTTTGGGTCTTGATCCAGAGGTTTGTCATTTTGACCTTCACTATCAATCGATTGAAGAATTAGTAAAGGAGATAGAACAATGAAGAGAATGGGATTATTTATCTGTCATTGCGGAACTAACATAGCAGAGACAGTTGATGTTGAAGAACTGGCGAAGAGATTTGAATCCTATCCCGGAATTGAGTTTAGCACTACGTATAAATACATGTGCTCTTCCCCAGGTCAGGAGATGATCACAAATGCAATTAAAGAACACAATCTCGATGGAATTATAGTCGCAGCCTGTTCTCCAACACTCCATGAATTAACCTTCAGGAAGGTTACAAGGAAATCAGGATTAAATCCTTTTCAATGTGAGATAGCCAATGTAAGAGAACAGTGTTCCTGGGTGCATAAGGATAAGGAGAAAGCAACGGAAAAAGCTCTGCGAATTATCAGATCTATAATTGAAAAGGTCCGTTTGAATGAAGACCTTGAACCAATCAAGGTTGATGTAACCAGGAAGGCTCTCGTGATTGGTGGAGGGATCGCAGGGATGCAGGCAGCATTGGATATAGCTGAATCTGGATATCCAGTAATTCTCGTAGAGAAGGAGCCATCCATCGGAGGACACATGGCTCAGCTCTCTGAAACATTCCCTACCCTTGACTGCTCACAATGTATTTTAACACCAAAAATGGTGGAAGCGGAACAGCATGAGAATATAAAGCTCCTTACTTATTCAGAGATAGAAGAAATTTCAGGATATGTTGGAAATTTTAAGGTGAAAATTAGGGAAAAAGCAAGATATGTAGATGTAGATAAATGTACAGGTTGTGACGTATGTATGAATTCTTGCCCGGTTATAAATAAACCTATGATTCATCCTCTCCCAAAATATAGTGAAAAGATAGAACCGATAGAGATTGATCGACTCAATGGTATTATCGCCAGATATGCTACTGACGAAAGAGATACACCAGGCAAAGAGCTATTAATACAAATTTTACAAGATATCAATCTTGAATATAATTATTTACCGGAGTATTCTTTAAAATATGTGAGCGAAGTCTTTCAAATTCCTTTGTCTCGGGTTTATCATATTGCAACTTTCTACACTGCCTTTAGTCTGGAACCAAGGGGCAAACATACTATTAAGGTTTGTACGGGGACTGCATGTCACACTCGAGGGGCTCCCATGGTTTTAGAGGAATTTGAAAGACAGTTAGGAATATCCCGAGGAGAAACCACACCAGATCTAGAGTTTACATTAGAAACAGTTAATTGCCTCGGTTGTTGTGCCCTTGGTCCAGTTGTAATGGTCGACCAAGACTATCACTCTGTGACTCCAGGAAAGGTCATGGCTTTGCTCAAAAAATATAGTGAATCATAGGAGGAGTCCATGAAGAAGCTTAAGAATAAAAATGAGTTAGAAAATTTGAGAAAGGAATATCTTAAAAAGAAAGATACAAATAAATCGTGTATAATTATTTCTGGTGGTACATGTGGAAGGGCTCGCGGATCTGAGGAGGTTATTGTTTCAGTAAGAAATGAGATCGCAAGACAGAAATTGGGTGATAAAATTGATATTAGAGGTACTGGTTGTCTTGGTTTTTGTGAGCAAGAACCCATCGTAATAATTCGCCCTCAGAATATCTTCTATCCCAGCATTAAACCAGAGGATGTCCCAAGAATTATCACTGATACGGTAATTAATGATAAAATACTTGATGATTTACTCTATATTGATCCTGTTAGTGGTAAGAAGTTCACCTCTGAGAACGAAGTTCCTTTTTATAAGAAACAACAACGGCTTGTATTGAGCAACAATATTGAAATTGAACCAACTAGTATCACTGATTACATTAAAATTGGAGGATACACCGCTCTTGCCAAAGTGCTCTCTAAAATGAATCCAGAAGAAATAATTGACATCATAAAGAAATCTGAACTTAGAGGTAGAGGTGGAGGTGGTTTCCCCACTGGAAAAAAATGGGAATCATGTAGAAAAGCTGCGGGCGAACCCAAATATGTAATATGCAATGCTGATGAGGGTGACCCTGGAGCTTATATGGATAGAGCGGTCCTTGAAGGAAACCCCCATTCAATATTAGAGGGTATGATTATAGGTGCATATGCAATTGGTTCACATGAAGGATATATCTATGTTCGTCAAGAATACCCCTTGGCTTGCGAAAATTTTGGGATTGCATTGGAGCAGGCTCGTGAATATGGACTTCTGGGTAAGGATATCTTGAATTCAGGTTTTGATTTCGATGTCAAAATAAGCAGGGGTGGTGGCGCTTTTGTCTGTGGTGAATCAACTGCTCTTATGGCATCAATCGAAGGTAAACCTGGAGAGCCCCGGCCAAAACATATTCATACTGTTGAAAAAGGACTATGGGATAAGCCAACCACTTTAAATAATGTCGAGACATGGGCAAATGTTCCGTTAATTATTAATAGAGGTGCTGATTGGTATGCTAAAATTGGAACTGAAAATAGTAAAGGAACAAAAATATTCTCCCTTGTTGGTAAGGTTAACAATACGGGTTTGGTAGAAGTACCAATGGGAATGACATTACGCGAGACAATATTCGACATTGGTGGAGGCATCAAGAATAATAAAGGGTTTAAAGGAGTCCAAACAGGAGGTCCTTCGGGTGGGATTCTACCAAAGGAACTTTTGGATTTACCGGTTGATTTTGACAAGCTGACAGAAGCAGGTTCTATGATGGGTTCGGGTGGGATGATTGTTATGGATGAAGACAATTGTATGGTTGATATTGCAAAATATTTCATCAATTTCCTGAAAGATGAATCCTGTGGAAAATGTACACCTTGCAGAGAAGGCCTTATACAAATGAGCAACATTCTTGAAAATATTTGTAACGGTGAAGGTAGAGAAGGGGATATTGAGAAATTAGAAGAACTCTCATTGATAATTATTGAAGCCTCACTCTGTCAGCTTGGTGCAACTGCACCAAATCCTGTTCTTTCAACCTTGCGGTATTTTAGAGATGAATACGAAGCTCACATTCTTGATAAAAAATGCCCAGCCGGTGTTTGCAAGGCTTTAATAAAATATTCAATCGACCCTGAAACTTGCACAGGCTGTACCCTTTGTTTTGAGAATTGCCCAGAGGAAGCTATTGTAGGAGAAGTTAAGAAAGTACATTTTATTATTCAAGAAAAGTGTATTAAATGTGGCATTTGCTATGATGTCTGTAAATTTGATGCAGTTATTAAAGAATAATAACTTATTAAATAATGGAGGAGTGTAGATGTCAAAAGAACTAATAATTGACGGAATAAAAGTTGAACCCGATCCATCAAAGACAGTGCTTGAGGTTGCACAAGAATTGGGAATACATATTCCAACCCTATGTTACTATAAAGGACTTACACCCTATGGTGCTTGTCGTATTTGTGTTGTAGAAACAATCTGGAAAGGGAAATCTAAACTCCAGACAGCATGCACTTTCCCTGCTTGGGAAGGTGAAGTAAGAACAAATTCTGAAAAAGTAAGAAAAGCAAGGAAATCAATACTTGAGCTTATGCTGGCAGAAGCACCCGAAGCCAAAGAAATTCAAAAATTAGCTGAAGAATACGGGGCAGATAGGGAAAAATATAAAGTTCACAGATTCGGTCCCAACAATAAATGCATAATGTGTGGACTCTGTGTTAGAATCTGTAATGATATAATAAGGATTGGTGCCATCGGTTTCAAAGAAAGGGGGTATAAACGCGAAATTACTACACCATTTGAAGAATATTCTGATATATGTTCCACTTGTGGAGCTTGCTCTTATGTTTGCCCAACAAATGCAATTGATTTAAAAGTTATTTCTGATAGAAAAATAACTCCAGTATTGTCGGAATTCGAGTGTGGCTTAACTACACGACCGGCTGTTTATACCCCTTTTCCTCAGGCGGTCCCTAATATTCCCATCATTGATAAAGATAATTGTATGCACTTCTTGAATAACTCATGTGATATTTGTGAATTAGTATGTGAACCTGAAGCAATCAAATATGATCAAGAAGATAAAATATCAGAAGAAGAGGTTGGTGCTATTGTAGTAGCTACGGGATATGAACTTTATCCTATCTTAAATCTGGAGGAATATGGTGCTGGAGAGATAGAGGATGTGATAGATGGACTTGCATTTGAACGTCTCCTCTCTTCATCAGGACCCACAGTGGGAGAAATAAGAAGACCCAGCGATGGTAAGATTGCAAAGGATATAGTATTTATCCAATGCGCTGGCTCCCGTGACCCTGAAAAGCATAAACCTTATTGTTCCAGAATATGTTGTATGTACTCAACAAAACAGGCAATGCTCTTTAAACACCATGTTCATAAAGGGCAGCCCTACATATTTTATATAGATATAAGGTCAGGTGGCAAGGGATATGAAGAATTTGTA
>SOIB01000094.1 GCA_004377355.1 Candidatus Stahliibacteriota bacterium
TCTGATGGTTGGTGCTGGTATCATAGCCGTATCAGTAATTCTAATGGGATTGAAAGTAAATACTCTTCGTGAAACTATAGATTTATTTGCTATAGGCATGGCTTTCGGTGCTATAGGTTCAGTCCTCAGAAATATTCACTATTGGATAAAAAAAAGAATACGATAAAATTAGGATTCTAATTTTTCTTTTTCTAACTCAAAATAATAGCCCATTACATTGAATAGTAATCCATTAAGAGCTTCTTTAATTCCTTCTCTACTTTTGTATCCTCTATGTTCTAGCCATAAATCCATAAAGTGTCTCCACATACTCTTCATATAGACATCTTTAGGAATCCCTTTTTGCCAATTATCAGAATCTCTAAGCTTTTCATCAGGTTGCAATCTATGTTTATTCATATATTCTCCAAATGCTTTTATTACTAATGGAGAAAGAAACCCTTCATAATCTAGTTTGTTCGTGTTCGTATCTCTTGTTGCCCCACTTTTAAATTTCCTTACTTTATCATTAGCCATATCAATCACTAAAATAATAGTTCAGAGGGATATTTAAAGCTATTCCTTCTCAATAAGCTTTCGTATTGGAGCTTCATCCTTATCGCTACAAATACCCCTTATAATATCAAAAACATTGATTAAAGTTTCTTCATTGTCGCTTTCGATAAGAATTTTTGTGTTGTTATAATTTAGCTCAAATTTTATAATCTTTTTCTCATCTGGAATATTTGGTAAGGATTTTTTCACTCGATTTATTGGTCTTGCTCTTGGCATATTATCTCCTCGTGTGACCTTCGCTCCATATTTCTACTTCGCCGTCAGTTCCAGCCGATGTTATCCATATATCTCCAGTTCTGCGATACCATTCAAAATAAACGTCCTTATGAATAAGCGTTGGGTTACTTCTTTCATCATCTTTGAATGCCACCCAAACGTCTTCTGTAGCTAACAAAACCATCTCTTCAGAAATAAATGGTTTACCAACTCTTGTACCAATAGCATAATGTTGTTCTTCACCAGTAAAATTTATTTTTTTATAATCTGAATATGGAAACGCCATTTTTTAGACACCATTATAATTAATAGTCTTTGGTCTTTATAAAGCTTTCTGTCAATGACGATGCATACTTGGATGATTACCACGCCTATAAGGTCTTCGTCTTCTAATTCTGGATTCACAAACACGATGAGACCATTGGACACATGGAGGTTCTGGACATGGGCAATCTACACATTGCCAAACCTCATCAATTAAACACCAACAACATCCATTAACTTCACAGTCAATCTGATTGTCATATTCTGAACATAATGATGGGGGGGGGGGGGGGGGTGGTGTTGGACATGGACAATCCTGACAAACTCCATCACACCAGCAACATCCAGCAGCTTCGCAACTAATTTGATTATCATAATCCGAACATTCTGGCTCAGGACATTCTTCGGCAACACATTGCCAGACACCATCAATCAAACACCAATTACAACCGCAAGCCTCGCAGTCAGCTTGATTGTCATAGTCTGCACAAGTTGGACATGCTGCCTCTTGACAAAACCATACTCCACCTACACAACACCAATTACAACCACATGCTTCGCAATTTTCTTGAGTTGTATTTGCGGTACATCCTACACACGGACATTCTTGACATAACCATACTCCTTCAACGCAACACCAGCAACAATCAGCGGCTTCACAATCAACTTGATTATCCCAATATCCACATGGGACTTCATCGCAAGAATAACATGTTCCCTCAAACCAACAACATCCATTTGCTTCACAATCAATTTCATTATCGTAGCAAGCACAAAAAATAATATCTTCTGCTCCCCAAGCTCCATGAACTGGCTCTGGGTCAACATATTTAGCTGCAAACAACCAGTCACATTCAATTTTAGCCGTAGCTTGACCAGAAGTCTTTATAAGAGCAAAAACATTGCCAGATGGCACATTAGTTACATGAGTCTGTTTTAAAACATTATCTTCACAAAACTTAACATTATTAACTTTCCATAAGTATTGTAATATCCACCAAACATTATCTGTCCAACCATAATTTGACCTTGTTCTAACACTTGCCTCTTCAGTCCATGCACTATGAAGGGGTCCCCCACCTTCACGATTGAATCCAACATTATTATCAGCATCTATCCATTCAAAAAAGCCCTCGTAATAAGCAGCTCCAGTTTTAACTTTAGCTCTACATCTACTGTTTTCACCAGTCCATGTAACATTACCACTAATCAGACAAGGTTGTCCAGATATTGTTACGACACTACCCACAACTACTGGAACTCCAGATTCAACTGTCCATTTAGCTAAGTCTAAAGTATCACCATAGAAATGGTCTGCAAACATGAAAGTGGCATCCATCTCGGTCTGGTCTGCACCATGAGGATAGGTTGCAACAGCATTATCATAATAAATATAAATTGTAACATTACCAGTGGTTAAATCGCCAGATACTTCAACCCAGATTAAAGCTGAAACTCCAGCCGTGTATTCTTCAATCCAATAATCAAGTTCAGTTTCACCATCATCCTCTGTAAATCGTATATCACCGAAGTCGTCACGACAGTTTCCACCACAATAGACTTTACCGACTGTTTGACAAGTGCCAAGAACTTCGGTCCCATCTATTCCAGCACCTTTATAAACTTTGATACAAGTCTGATAGTTTGTTCCAGCCCCAGCCTGTTGATTAATAACATGTGATTTGCGCCTACACCAATCAACTATAGGTTCACATTCTCCAGCCTCAGCATTCCATACATAATTTATTCCACACCTGTATTCACAGCTTCCAGAGCATGCAGGATTATTACACAAACATAGACATCGTGGATGTGCTCCACAACTAGCACTGGAATCCCCACAGTTATTTTTACTTTGATAGCTATTGGCTTTAGGTGTAGGACAGTCACAGTCACAGTTATTGTTCTGTACTATACAGAGCTCTCCAGCATCAATACAAGTACAATTTCCTTGTTCCGTACAATTGAGCTCATAATCATATGGATTGCTTTTAGGATTAGTTCTAATTTTATAGGACTTACCATCAATAATAGTGTCCTTCCATCCTTCACTCTCTGGATATTTCTTCTCTAAGTTTGCTCCATAAACTCTCTTCTCGTATCGTTCTACTGCCTTCTCAGCAAAGACTAATGCTCGTAGCCAATCCAATTTAGGGTAGTTACTAACTAACTTCTTCGCAAGGTCGGCTATACATGAACGACATGTCATTTTATTCCACTTCCTTCAGATTGTTTACTAACTTAGCTTTGTATCCCAACGCTATTGTTTGCAGTTGTTTATGGCAAGATTATACAATATCCACCCCTATATATATTATTCATTTCGAACTTATAACTTTACTTGTATGAAAAATCGATGTAACCAATATTTTTTCTATTCTTGTCTCTTTTAATCATCCAAGGCTTATAATCCGAAGCGGTAGCATAATGACCAACTTGCAAGTTGCAATCAATCCAGATTTTATATCCAACTTTTCCAGCACGAATACAATAACTGAAATCTTCTGATGCTTTCCTCTTTTTATTCCATATCGGCGGGTCAAAGAACAATCTCTTATCCTGAATTGCCTTCCGACTTAGACATAAACAGCCACCAGAAGTAACAGTACATCTTTGAAATCCTTTGCAAGACTTTTTATACCATAATTTTCTATTTCCCCTGTCCCATTTCGATGCCAAAAACATTCCTTCAGGAAATGGACGAAGATAAGGCGCACCAACAATATCTTTTTCATGACAAGTTATCTGGTCTATAAAATATTTATAAAGTAATGTAATGTCCGAATCTATAAATATTGCATAGTCAGAATCAAGTTGACGAGCCCGCTTTAGAAGCATCTGTCTAGCTATAGCGATTATCCCATATGGATTTCCAAGAGTTTTCACAGCATCATCTCGAACCCAAAATCTAATAAGTTCCTTTGGTCGTTTGAAACGTTTGATAACATCAAGAGTATCGTCTATGCTATTGTTCTCGCAGAAAATATATTTATCTGGCTGTGGCTCTAGCCTATTACAATATTTTAAACAGTCTTCAAGAAGTTTGGCTTGATTATATGTGGCGATAAGAAAAATGACTTTGTTACTCATTATTATACCTTCCAGCAAGAAAGAAAATAATATGGAATTCTAATTTATGATGATGTTTTCTACATACTTCAATCTGGTTATCTTCAGAATCATCACGATAAAACCATCTAGGTATTATGTGGTGAATTTCAGTATGCTTTTTATATGTTTTACAAAGTTCACAAAAACCACGTCTTTTCTTAGTTATTCCAAGTTTCTTATCACTAAATCTTCTCGTACGTTCTTTTGCTAATTTTTTCCCTCTCGGCGTAGCTCTATATTTCTCTTGTATTTTTCGGGCTTTATCTTTATTTTTATGATACCACTTTAAACATGCTTTCCTCGTACATTTTTTACATGTATAACTATACCCATCTGGACTATTACCATCTTTATAAAAATCACATAATGATTTCACAATTTTACATACAGAACATTTCTTTTTAGAACCATTTGTCAATTTTACAAACTCCAATTATCTCATCAAAATCAACATCAAGACTATCCAAAATCTGGATGAACACGCTTCTAAGTATCTCATGATATTTATTCACGTCTATCTCTTCTTTCACTGCTAATTGTAAAGGTTTCACATTTGTTATCTCGACCTTTTTAGCATCTTTATTATACCATGAGCCTTTGATTTTCACAAACGATACAACATCGCCCTTCTTCAATTCTATTCCTTTATCTTCAAGCATTATAGCTGCTCTTACATGTTGAGGTATGGTCTTATCATATGAGTGAGGAGACTTACCCAAAGTAATGTGGAAAGCCATCTCTTCAAGTTCAAAGTCTCTACGCTTTATCTTGAGATAAACATTCCTCACCACTTCCTTTAAAGCTCCCTTCAAAGCTTGAACTTCTTCTGGTGTCTGTGCTTCTCCAAAGTATTTCTTGGCTGCATCAAATGCTGCTTTGATAATCCAAGGTGTATGTTTCTTCTTTCCAGTCATCCCTTTAACATCAACTTTTCCTTCTGGAGTTATACCCATATAATTCTTTTTTCTCGAACTCAAACAAACATAACGATAATCTTTATCAACTCCCAAATCAAGCTCCAGATTTTTGATGCTCCATTCAGATAAAGCCTTAATTTGTTGTTCTGTTGGCTTATGCAAAAAGACGCTATCAGTATCTCCATAAAGAACTTTTATACCAAGACTCTTAGCCTTCTCGATTGTACGCATAATTGAACTGCGCCCAACTGCTGTAATAGATTCCGAGACGGGTGGGCAATATAAATCAAACTTTTCATCACCAAACACACCATAGCTTGCATTCAAGAAAACTTTAACAGCTTGCTCTACAACTTTATACCAAGGATTACCTTTTTTGAGCTTTTTATAATGGAAAACTCTCAAATCTTTGAGAAATCCTATAATTTCAGCTTCCATAGCCTTATTCTTTTTACAAACCCAATGGTCAGTTTCAGGCACAATATTATCTTTGCATTCCTTATGAGGACAAAGTATCGTTTGATAGCCTAAATTCCAAACCTTAAAGATTGAAGGA
>SOIB01000166.1 GCA_004377355.1 Candidatus Stahliibacteriota bacterium
TATTGACTTTTTTTAACCACTTAATAGTATTGAAATGAGAAAGGAGGATATATGTACGAAATTTTTGTCATAAATCCTGGATCGACATCTACCAAGGTAGGAGCCTTTTGGGATGATAAAAAAAGTTTTACCAAAAATATTCACCACTCAAAAAAAGAGATCTCATCCTTTAAACGAATCATTGATCAATTGAGCGTGCGAATGGATGCAATTCTCGATACACTCAAGGAAGAAAATAAAAAAATAAAGGATTTTGATGTAATTGTGGGAAGGGGAGGAGCCCTTCGGCCTATTGAAAGTGGCACATATAGGGTAAACGAGAGTATGCTTAAGGACCTTCGGGAGGGACGTCAGGGAGAGCATGCCTCAAACTTAGGGGGAATACTTGCAGCAGAAATTGCAAAAGCTGCATCTATCCCCGCCTTTATTGTAGACCCTATTGTTGTTGATGAAATGGACCCCATAGCAAAAATTACAGGCAGACCTGAAATAAAAAGAAGGAGCATATTCCATGCCCTCAATCATAAAGCAACAGCAAGAATTGTAGCAGAAAAATTAGGAAAGAACTATAAGGACCTAAACCTTATAATAGCCCACCTTGGGGGAGGCATTACCGTCGGAGCTCACAAGAAGGGCAGGGTTGTGGATATAAACAACGGATTATATGGAGATGGACCCTTCGCTCCAGAGAGAGCGGGTGGACTGCCTACCTGGGATGCTGTGGACTATTTCTTATCCAACAATTTCTCTCGTGAGGAAATAAAAAAGAAAATTGCTGGTGATGCAGGAGTAGCAGCACATCTTGGAACCAACGATATGAGAGAAGTAGTCATGAGAATAAAAAAGGGGGATAAGAAAGCAGAGGAGATATATAGTGCCTTAATCTACCAGGTATCAAAGGAGATAGGAAAAATTGCGCCTGTACTGTTTGGCAAAGTAGACGCAATTGTATTAACAGGAGGCATATCTAAAGAAAAAAATTTCACAGAAGAAGTAAGAAAGAGAGTAGAATTTATTGCTCCTGTATATATAATTCCAGGGGGAGATGAATTGAAAGCTCTCGCTTTAGGTGCTCTACGGGTACTTAAGGGCGAAGAGGAATTAAAGGAATATTAGGAGGTTTTTAATGGATCCTATTAGAAAACTTACCGAACTTGTTGAATTGGTAAAGAAGAAACCTTCAAGTAAACTGGCTGTAGCTAATGGTCATGACCCACACACAATACAAGCAACTTTTAAAGCTGCAAAGGAAAATCTTGTGGACGTGATAATAATTGGAGATAAAGACAAGGTTCTAAGCCTTGGTTCTGAATATAATCTGGATACTTCTGCCTTTGATATCATTGACAATAGAGACGCAAAAGAGGCAGGGTGTATTGCCCGTGATATGGTTAGGTCAAAAGAGGCAGATATCCTTATGAAAGGACTGATGCCTACTGATGTATATATGAAACTTATTCTTGATAAAAATGAGGGATTGTTACAAAAAGGAAATATACTCAGCCATGTGGCAGTAATGGAGGTTCCAACGTATTCAAAACTACTATTTGTCTCGGATGTAGCTGTCATACCTTTACCGGACCTAAACCAGAAGGTTTCTATGTTAAAATACACCATTGAAGTAGCTCACTCTTTTGGCATTGAAAATCCAAAAGCGGCAATAATTGCTGCCACGGAGAAGGTATCAGATAGAATGCCAGCAACACTTGACGGAGCAACAATAGCAAAAATGGCAGCTCGTGGACAGATAAAGGGAGCTATTATCGATGGACCACTTGCCATTGATATTGCAATAAATAAAGAAGCTTGCGATATTAAAGGATTTAAGTCACCAATTAATGGTGAAGCAGACATCCTGATATTCCCAAACATAGAAACAGGTAATGTTTTCTTTAAAACTATAACGAAACTTGCTGGAGGCTCACTTGCTGCAATGGTTGTTGGAGCCAGTGCACCCTGTATTTTAACCTCAAGAGCAGACTCAGAGGAATCTAAGTTTTATTCCATTGCAATGGCCGCGCTTATGGGAGCAAGAGATGTTTAAGGTTAAAATAACAGGAACCGGCTCTTACCTCCCTGAAAAGGTACTGACCAATTTTGACCTTGAGAAAATGATGGATACTTCTGATGAATGGATAAGAACAAGGACGGGGATAAAAGAACGCCATATTGCAGCTGATGATGAAGCTACATCAGACATGGTTGCAAAGGCAGCAGAAAGAGCATTGGACATGGCAGGAATTTCACCAAAAGACCTCGATCTCATAATGGTTGCTACCATTACACCTGATAACGCTTTTCCAGCAACAGGCTGCTGGGTTCAGAAACATCTTGGGATAGATACTGAAATACCGGCTTTTGATATAGGAGCAGCCTGTTCGGGCTATCTATATGGACTCATTGTGACTGCTGGTATGATAGAAGCAGGAGTGGTCGACAGGGTCCTTCTGTGTGGAGCTGAAACCCTGACAAAAGTAACAAACTGGAATGACCGCTCCACCTGTATCCTCTTTGGAGATGGTGCTAGTTGCACAGTTGTTGAGAGATCCGATGGAGATTCAGCAATACTTTCACATTTCTGGGGTGCTGATGGTAAACTTGGCAATCTCCTAATCCAGCCAGCAGGGGGTTCCAGGATGCCCGCATCCCATAAGACAGTTGATGAGAACCTTCATACTGTAACAATGGAAGGGAACGACGTTTACAGATACGCAGTTTCGAAGATGAAAGAATCGGCAGTAGAAGCGTTGAAGCGAGCAAACCTCACCGGTGATGATGTGGACCTGTATATACCACATCAGGCCAATATTAGAATAATAGAAGCAACGATAAAGAGAGCAGGTATTCCAATGGAAAAGACCAGCGTAACAATAGATCATATCGCAAATATCTCAGCAGCGACTGTGCCTATTTCTTTAGATGAAGCAGTAAGGGAAGACCGGTTAAAAAGGGGTGACATACTACTTCTTACAGTATTTGGTGGTGGATTCACATGGGGTGGTGCAGTTCTAAGATGGTGATAAAGTACAAGGAGGGTATATGGTAGAGATTAGATTGCATGGAAGAGGTGGACAGGGAACTGTGGTTGCTGCAAAGATACTTGCAGATGCTATGTCAAAGATAGGAAAATATGTTCAAGCCTTTCCCGAGTACGGCGTAGAACGACGTGGCGCACCAGTGAAGGCTTTTATAAGAATCGATGATGATATAATATATATAAAGTCCCAAATTTATGAACCTGACAACCTTGTTATACTCGAACCTGCACTCATAGGAACTATTGATCTAATATACGGATTAAAGGAAGGTGGTTGGATTATTGTTAACACAAATAAAGATCCTGCCGAGATGAAATTTGATGGTAACTATAGAATTGCAACAATTCCTGCTACAAAAATAGCATTGAAACATCATCTTGGTTCAAAAGCTGCCCCCATAGTTAACACTGCAATACTTGGGGGTGTAATAAAAATTCTAGAATTATGTGATCTTGACACCCTTGTTGAAGCTGTAAGAGAAGGTGTACCAATCAAAGAGGATGCCAATGTAGCAGCTACAAAGGAAGCCTTTGAATCAACAAAAGGAGGAAGATAGTGCCCAAGAAATCTGAGGTAAAGATAATATTCGAAAGCATTAAAGATATGCCACCACTTGCAGTTTCTCTATATACAATGGATTATAATAAAACCGGGAGCTGGAGAAATGTCCGACCTATAATAGATTATGATAAATGTACCTATTGCACAATTTGCTGGAAGTTCTGTCCTGAACCTTCAATTGACCTTGAAAAGATCGAAGTAGACGGAAAGGAAAAGTTTAAACCGATAATTAACTATAAATACTGCAAAGGGTGCGGTATATGCTGGACTGAATGCCCAGTAGATGCAATCTATACGGAAGAGGAGTCAGAATGAGAAAAGTAATCATTGGGAATCATGCCCTTTCGTATGGTGCAATGCTTTCCAGAGCCCAGGTAATTGCAGCTTATCCAATTACTCCACAGACTGAGGTAATAGAACTCTTAAGCGAGATGTGTGCAAATGGAGAACTTGATGCAAAATTCATCAAAGTAGAGTCTGAACATTCTGCAATGACGGCCTGTGTGGGTGCTTCTGCAACCGGCGTGAGAACATTTACTGCCACTTCAGCTCAAGGTTTAGCTCTTATGCATGAAGTGCTACACTGGGCAGTAGGGGCAAGAACTCCTGTTGTAATGGGAAATATAAATAGAGCAATGGCTCCACCATGGACAATATGGACCGAACAGACTGATTCCTTATCCCAGAGGGATACTGGCTGGATGCAAATCTATTGCCAGAATAACCAGGAAGTCCTGGATTCTGTTATTCAGGCTTATAAGGTAGCAGAACAGGTTAAATTACCAGCTATGGTGATTCTGGCAGCATTTGTCTTGTCACACACTTCTGAAACTGTAGAAATGCCAGAGCAGGAGAAGGTTGATGAATTCCTCCCTCCATACGAACTTGAATATAAGATCGACCCGGATGACCCTCATGCCTTTGGAGGATTAACCGGTCCGGATGGATACTTTGAACTCCGATACATTATCCAGAAAGCCATTGAAGACGCAATACCAAAATGGGAGGAAGTAGGAGAGGAATTTGGTAAATTATTTGGCCGTTCTTATGGATTGGTAGAAACCTATAAAATTGAAGATGCTAAAGAACTCATTATCTCCAGCGCTACAGTTGCAAGCACTGCAAGAAGCGCAATAGATTACCTTCGAGAAAAGGGAAAAAAGGTAGGTCTCCTTAGAATTAGAGTTTTTAGACCATTCCCTGCCGAAAAAGTCAAATCGCTTCTCAGTGCAATAGATAAAGCAATTGTAATTGACAGAAATATTTCCTTTGGTGCCTCTGGTATCTTCTATCAGGAAGTAAAGGCTGCCTGTTATAACGAGAAAAATAAACCTCCGATATTTGGAGTCATCACAGGGCTTGGAGGTAGAGACGTTGGAAAGAAAGATATTATTGATATATATGAGTATGTAATGAAACAAGATAAAGTTGAATCGGATATCATCTGGAAGGGGGTAAGAGTATGAAACTGAGTATTCCTGAAGAAGAAATAATGGGGCATGGGCATCTTGCCTGTCAAGGGTGCGGAGCGGCCCTGGCGATGAGATACGCACTAAAGGCGTTTGGAAGGAATACTGTTATGACATTTCCTGCTTGCTGTTGGTCAGTAATAGATGGTCCATTCCCACATTCAGCAGTAAATGTGCCATTATTCCATACCTGCTTTGAAGCAGCAGCCTCCACTGCATCAGGGATAAAGGCAGGGTTTGATGCTCAGGGAAAAGATGTTAATGTAGTAGCATGGGCAGGAGATGGAGGAACCTACGATATAGGTATTCAAGCCCTTTCAGGAGCAGCAGAGAGGAATGATGACATAATATACGTTTGCTACGATAACGAAGCATATATGAATACAGGTGTCCAGAGAAGCGGTTCGACACCTTATTTATCATGGACAACAACTACACCTGTTAAACATCCAAAACAAAGACCCAAGAAGGACATTGTTTCTATAATGGCTGCTCATCGAATTCCGTACCTTGCAACTGCATCTGTTGCTTTCCCTGAAGATATGATAACCAAATTCAAGAAAGCAAAGGATATCAAAGGAACTCGATTCTTGCTTGTCTTTAGCCCATGTCCTCCTGGTTGGAGAGCAAACCCTGAAAATACAATCAAATTGGCAAAGCTTGCTGTTCTTACAAGGGTCTTTCCTCTCATCGAAGTCGAAAACGGTAGGGTTTGGAAACTTACAAAGAAAGTAAGAACCGTGAAACCAGTGAGTGAATACTTAAAGCTTCAGGGACGCTTCAGACACCTTTCAGAAGATGATGTTGCAGTGATTCAGGAGAATACAAATAAAGATTGGGAAATTTTAATGGATAAGGTGGGTGAAAAGGATTAAATCCATCATCATTTGCCCCTCTCTTACATAGATATGGTAAGTAAGTGTCATCTTGACTTAAAAAATATAATAACATATATTACTAAATAAAGAGGATAAGCTATGTCAGGACATTCTAAATGGCACCGTATTAAGAGGCAAAAACAGAGTGAGGACCAGAAAAGAGGTAAAATATTCTCAAAACTATCTCGAAAGGTTACAGGGGCTGCTCGAAATGGTAGGGATCCTGAGAGGAATAGTGATCTACGCCAGGCTATTTCAGATGCAAAAGCTAATAATATGCCAAAGGACAACATTGAACGAGCAATACTAAGGGGCACAGGGGAACTACCTGGAACTGAATTTTTTGAAACAACATATGAAGGATATGGTCCAGGTGGTGTAGCTCTCTTTATTGATTGTGTTACTGATAATAAGAAAAGGACAACATCAGAGATTAGACATATTCTTGAATCAAATGGAGGCAAAATGGGGGCAGAGGGATGCGTTTCATATCTCTTCAAAAAGATTGGCTCAATTATTATTCCAAAGGGAGATATCCCTGAAATGGCTATCTATAATGCAGCCATAGAAGCAGGTGCTCTTGATATAAAAGAAGAAGATGATTTTTATGAGGTTATAACAGAGCCATCCAATTTACATAAGGTCACTGAATTACTTTCAAAAAGAGATATACAAATAGAAGAATCCGAACTGAATTATATCCCAACCATAGAAAAAAACTTGGAAGGAAAGGAAGCACGAAAGCTCCTTAGACTCCTGTCTCTTCTTGAAGATCTTGACGATACACAAAAAGTCTATTCCAATTTTAATATTCCAGATTCAATAATCGAAGAGATGGAAGCTTGAATTGAAAATATTAGGGATTGATCCTGGTCTTTCTGCAACTGGAATCGCATTTTTGGAAGTTACGGATGAAGTAAAAGTAATACACTGGGATATTATAAAATACTCCAAGAGTAAGGGAGCAAAAAAGATACATAAATATTTCAAGTCCCTTTCAGAAATTATAGATAGAGAAAACCCGGATCTATTGGTAATGGAGAAGATCTTTCGTGGACCAAATACAGTGACACTGATAAAACTAGGTGAACTACGAGGTGCATATCTACTCTTAGCAGAAATAAAAGGCATTCCAGTTGTTGAATTTACACCTCGAGAAATCAAACAATCAGTAACTGGCTCTGGCGCTTCCTCCAAAACGCAAGTTAGGTATATGGTAAAGTCAATTCTAAATCTCAATGAAGAAATTCCTCTGGATGTATCAGACGCATTTGGAACAATAATCTGCTATCTGAATAAAAGGGGTGAACATGCTGGAATCCATTAAAGGAAAAATTCTTAAAAAAATGGAGGGAAGGATAACAGTAGATGTCAATGGATTTGGATTAATGGTTAACACCCCTTTAAAAAATGACTCATTCAATCCTGGAGACGAGATTTTCTTACACACTTATCTCTCAATAACAAAAAATGGGGTCGAATTATATGGTTTTAAGGAGCATGAAGGAAGAGAGCTATTCAAAACAATAATTAAAGTCCCCAATGTTGGTCCAAAAACAGCTCTTTCTATAATATCAGGACTTGGAGTCCCAGGAATAAAGAAAGCATTATCTAACAATGACCCTGAACCCATATCCAGGGTTAAGGGTATTGGTAGTAAGACTGCAAAAAGGATTATATTGGAATTAAAAGATAGTCTACAATTAACAATAAGGAAAAAAGGAGACGAAGCAAGAAAAGCATTGATGAAACTTGGTTTTTTATCCGAAGAGGCGAATCGTTGTATAGAAAGAGTATTAAAGGAAAAAGAGGATCTCTCATCGAATGAGATAGTAGAAAGGGTTTTAAAAGGAACATGAGGATAACATCACCAACACGTATTCCCTCTGAAGAACAATACGAAAGGAACTTACGTCCTAAAACATTTAGAGAATTTGTAAATCAAGATAAAATAAAGGAAAATATCCAGGTTTTCACAAAAGCAGCAAAAAAAAGAAAAGAACCTCTGGATCATATACTTCTATATGGTCCTCCCGGACTCGGGAAAACAACCCTGGCACATATCATTGCGGTAGAAATGGATGCTGATATAACTTCAATATCTGGCCCTGTGCTTCAGAAACCAAAAGACCTTGCGGGGTTACTGACAAGGATGGAACACTGTGATATTCTCTTTATAGACGAAATTCACCGTATAAATAAGGATGTAGAAGAATACCTTTATCAGGGAATGGAGGACTTCAGGATCGATATAATGATTGATTCAGGACCCAACGCAAGATCAATAAAGATAAACCTGAAGCCCTTCACATTAATAGGAGCAACAACTCGATCAGGACTCTTAAGTTCAGCACTCAGATCAAGATTCGGATATATTCCAAGGCTCTCGCATTATGAACCAGAGGCTCTAAAAGTCATAATCCAGCGCTCAGCCTCCATTCTAAAAATAGAAATATCTGAAGAAGCATCACATGAAATATCAAAAAGGGCTCGAGGAACACCCAGAATAGCTAATCGCTTACTCCGTCGTATAAGAGATTTTGCAGAAATAAAAGGGAAAGGCGGAATAGATATTGACATCACCCGATATGGACTGCACCAATTAGAGGTTGATAAAATGGGATTGGATTTGATGGATAAGATGATTTTAAAAAGCATCATCGATAAATTCAATGGTGGTCCTGTGGGACTAAAAACTCTCTCTACCGCAGTAGGAGAAAACCCGGAAACCATAGAGGAAGTCTTCGAACCATATCTTATCCTACAGGGCCTTATTAAAAGAACATCGCAAGGGCGAAAAGCAACTTCTCTGGCTTACAAACACTTTAATATGACCCCACCAGAAAGTTTTGAAAAAAGAAAAGGATTGTTTTGAGTATTACCTCAAAATATTAAGCATACATGAAAAAATTTAAGGAAGAGTCTCAAAAACAATCCCTTGACATTAAAAAAATACTGTATAAAATGAAAAAAGGAGTATTTTTTTTATTTATGGATATAATAGAAATGTGTTTGTTTAGTACAAACAAACAACGAATAAAGAGAAATAATTTTTTTATATAGATATGATATACAAGTATAATTATTATCAGGAATTATCAAAATTATTTCAAGAAAAGAAAGGGAGATTCTTAAGTTGAACGCTGGAAATGTTGACTCTTTTGAAATACAATATCAAAAGATAAAGAGGAATTTAGAAAGACTATGCATAGAGACAAAGGCTTCTGCAGTGTTACTTATTGATAAGGCAGGACAACTTATAACATCTGCAGGGGACACCTCTATGCTTGATATACCCTCCTTTGCTACCCTTTCAGCTGCAGATTTTGCAGCCACTTCAAATCTTGCAGATTTGATTGGAGAAAATGATTTCAGAACTCTTTTCCACCAGGGAAAAGAGAAAAGCATTTACGTTTCACTAGTCGCTGACCAGGTGATATTAGCTATTATTTTCCCTAAAGAATCAACGCTTGGCTTGGTCAGGATTAAAGTTAACAAAGCATCAACAGAACTGGAAACCCTATTTGAGAATATATTCGCTGCACTGGAAAGTGAATATGCGGGAACTGTTGACCAGGAGTTTATTGATGAAGCAGAATCCGAACTGGATAGCCTTTTTGAATAATGTAGGTTAAGAAAATGTCTTTGATTAATTATTCATCTAAAGAAATTAACTGTAAGATTGTATATTATGGTCCTGGACTTGGTGGAAAGACCACTAATATCAAATATATCTATTCAAAAGTATCCCCCCAGAACCGAGGTAAATTAATGAGTCTCGATACTGAACTGGATAGAACCCTCTTTTTTGATTTCCTCCCTGTGAATCTTGGTATGGTTAAAGGGTTTCAGGTTCACTTCCATCTCTACACAGTCCCGGGACAGGTCTATTACAATGCCTCTCGGAAACTTATTCTAAAGGGAGTGGACGGGCTTATTTTTGTGGCTGATTCGCAAATAGAGCGATTTGATGATAATATTGAATCCCTGGAGAATCTAGGAGAAAACCTGAGTGAGTATGGCAGGATAATAGAAACAATACCAATGGCAATTCAGTATAATAAGCGCGATCTTCCTAATATCGTTTCAATAGCAGAGTTAGAAGAAATCTTAAATCTGCGAGGATTATTTTCATGTGAAGGGGTAGCTATAGATGGAATTGGTGTATTCGAACCCCTCAAATTTGTTTCTAAAGAAGTATTAAGAAATCTTAAGTAGTTCTCTTATCTTCTCCTGATAGATCCTTTTCCAACTGTAACGTTCAATCACTTCTTTGCGGTCTTTTACAGTTGAAGAATTTTTTAAAAATAAAGATATCCTATCTGCAACTATTTTAGGATCTTCATCAAGATCAAAGAATATTGTATTTTGAAAATGTTTCCCTAATTCTATTAAAGGTGGAATATTGGAAAGTGCAGCTGGAATACGCAAAAGTGCTGCTTCAACTACAGGCAGTCCAAATCCCTCCATCCTACTTGTAATGAGTAGTAGATCACCCAGGGAATAGAAGGGGTAGATATCTTCAATAGAGACGAAATCTCCAAAGAATATCAGGGAAACGCCTTTTTCACCTGAAAGCCTATATAGCTCTTCCTTATAAGAAGAGAACGTTGGATTATGGGGATCGGGTGGAGCAGATAATAATAATAAAGGATTCCCTTCTAATTCTCCAACAATTTCAATGGCGAATTCGTAATTTTTCCTTCTTGTCATCCTTGAAGGATATACTATAACAGGATAAAAAGAGAGAATATCCAGTTCTTCCGCTATTTCTTTCATCTTTTGAGGGAGAAGTATATAGGGGTCTATCCCATTAGAAATAACATTGACCTTATTCTCTTCTACTGAAAGAAAATCAACGAGTAGTTCTTTTCTGTATTTTGTGATGGTCACATATTCAAGATGGTCCATAGGTTCACTTATGTATTTAAGTGGAGATATCGTAGGAGGTGGCAGATTATATGTAGAATCTATATAAGCAATATCATGGACCCAGGTGATGGTTCTCAGGTTCCTAGCTAACTTAGCAATAGCTGCTGTTGCAACGAGGTTAAAATGCATTGTAAACATATTATGGACAATTAATACATCAGAAGCGGAAATCTCTTGATATAGTTTACTTTGAAGTGCTTCCACTTCTTGCGTGAAGTTATCCGGCTCTTTACCACTTAGAATTATTTGTTGGATCTCGTTATAATAAGACGCTTTTAGTTCGGGAATAAGAACATCTGGATTTCCATCACCTGCTATTATCCTCACATCCAACCCATCCTGCTTCATAAGTTCAGAGTGTTTAGAAATAATAAACTCTACTCCACCGATAATGGGTAAAGCTGAATAATGGATTATAGTAACTATTTTTCCCATTGATTGAGAAGATAAGGCTTTTGCTCCTCAAATGTGACAGCAGCTTCCTCCACAAGTGATTCAAACTCATCGCTGTCCATCTCGTTAGATGCATGATACAGAGATGCAACCCGCAAGTTATACAGTGGTAACATTGTACCCACTAACTTAGCATGGTGTCGCTCCCAATGATGAAAGGTTGATGCGAAATCGTAAACTATCCTTACCCAATTCTCATGATTAAGGAGGGAAAAATCCTTATTTTTAGAGATATTTTTAAGGAGTTCGAAATCTTCCTGGCTGAGAATATCCTTCCATAAGGATTTAAATTCAATATATCCATACTTAAATGATTCACCGAGAGAATCCAGATCTATATCAAACTCTTCTGGCTCTAAACCTATATCCTCTCCAAGAATATCCACAGGAGTTGAACCATTAATCTCCTTCCAAACATTTTCATATACCTCCATCAATTCAAATGTTGTAATTACAACCTCACGAAACATAGGACCAAGATGTTTAGAAGGGTCCTTTGTCTCATGTAATTTTGCTCCAAGTTTTGTCTGTCCGAGTCTATAACCATTCTTGACGGCTGTCGTTGTTATCCAGGTATCAATTCCGAATCTGGCAACATCCGTATCCCAGCGTTCATCATCCAATAAAGATCTTACCATCCTTCCTGAAAAAGCAAAATCTCCACCTATTGGTTGTCTTACACGCATTCCGTATAAAGCTCGGATTAACATATATGCTATATTGTTTGTTATTGTAGCATCATACTTATATCTCCTATAATAGGGAGCAATATAATCGTAATTACCCTTAATTAGGGGGGTTACAAGATTCAACATCCAATCAGGTCCAATGGAATGTAGGTCTGAATCTATCATTAGGGTGGCTCGAGCCCTTAGGAACAGAGATGCCTCCAAAATCGAACGAACTGCAGTGCCTTTCCCGGGTAATCCTCTATATATAGCTACCACCTTTTCTACAAAGGGAGGGACTTCTATAGCAGAAGCGACCTCCCTTGTATCATCCACTGAACCACCATCGGATACAAGGATAAGGGATTTTAAACCTTGCCAGTGTTTCTTAAGACCTTTACCTATCTGTTCAATGACAAACTCTATGGTCTTCTCTACATTGTATGAAGGAATTCCAACCAAAATATCAACATGCTCTATTTCTTCCAATCTTTTCATAAGATCATCTCTAATTGAAGTTAAATATTTCACTCTACCTCCCGTTTAATTCATCTACAATATCAGGTAATCGGTTATCCAACAGATCAGGTATCGCAGAATCTATCCGACCCCATGTGGGTGTCAGGGGAGAACCCATGGGGTATTCACTGAATTCGTTAGCTGCAACCTCGAGGGCATAAGAAAATTTCTCTATTGCTCTGGTCTCCCTGTGACGATCATAAAGAAGGTTATTCATCATAGCTTCATCCTTATATTTTTCTACAAATTGTCTTGCCACATCAATATATGTGAGTTTAAGGGTTCTTATAAGAGGAGAGGTCAGGGTTATTCCCTCCTGAGAGAGAATTCTAAAAAATGTCCTTGCAATATCAATCGCCATCCTCATAATCCCTGAATGAAGGTCTTCCATATTGAAATCCTGATGCTTGTGGTCATAACGATCAACAAGGTCTACCTGGCAGATACGGGAAAGGCTTGTAGAATTGTATACCTCCCGTAGTATTTCTATCTCAAGACCCCAGTCTGAAGAAAATTGTATTCTCCTCGCAAGCTCTATTACTATTGAGATTTCTCCAGAAAGAGGATAACGGAAAGAATCTATATACTCAAAGAACTCCCTATGTCCAAATATTCGTTTAAATGCTCTTATGAGTGGGGTAAAGAACAAACGCACCACTCTCCCATGCAACATGTCTGTTACCCTTGAATAATATCCCTTTGCAAAATCATAATTGAGACGTTTCGAAAGGACAGGATATACAAGACGCGCTAATATATCCCGAGAATAAGTCCGTATGTCACAATCATGAAGGGCAACCATATACACTTCACTCCTGGCAAGGATATAGCCAAGTGCGGTCCACACTCCCCGACCCTTACCCTGGGAACCCGGGTCCAACCCCTTCTCTCTCATTTCCTCATATACGTCCTGAATCGGATGAGAATCGTTCCACACAACAGTGCTCTTAGTTGGAAGAACAGAAAAGAATTCCTTTGCATATTTAAATTGCTCCTCATCAGCTCCATCAAGGCTGATAACGACTTCGTGAATGTAATCTGCTCCTTTTAATTCCTCAATAATACTTGGAAGGGCTTCTTCCTTTAGTTCGTTGAATAGAGATGGAAGTAAGAGAGCTGCCTTTCTTTCCTTTGAAATTGAGCGGATTTTATCCTCTACATCCCCAAGTTTATATCCAGGTAGTTTATGTAAAGTTGTTATTATCCCATTCTGAAAAAAATCACCCATTTATCTCCTCTAATAGTTTTTCAACTGTCCATTTCCACACTTCAGGTCCATGCCCTTTAAAACTTCTGTACTTTGAACTTCCGTCATTATTAAGTATAACTGGATAATCACATTCGTCAAGCATGTCATAATCATTCTCACTATCACCAATACCAATTGCATATCCTCCAATATGCTGACGGATTATCCTGACAGCTCTCCCTTTTGAACATCCCTTTGAAATCTGATAAAATCCTCCTCCCAACCAAACAGCATATCCAAGGGAGCATAACTCCTTCGTAAATTCCTTGATTTTACCCCTTGACACTATGAAGGGTTCAGAGAACCTTCTCATCCTTGCAAGAGGGATAAGATGCTCTGGAAGCTTTGTATAATTTTTAATCCTCTCACCTTCCATCTCACTTAAAAGCTCAATATCAACACTAATTTTTTTTGAAATCTTCAAAAGATCTCCTTTAATTATACTTGAACCTGTTCCAAATTCATACCTTTTTTTCCTAACTGACACAAGACAACCATTTTCTGCTCCAAAAGAAGCTTCTATTCCCAGTTCATCAAGGTGATATAGTATTTCTTTTTCAGTCTTACTGGAAATTATGGAAAGGAGTATCCCCTTATTTATCAAGCTTCTAACAAAAACTCGGAGTTCTCTAGCTGTGTATCTGGAATCGAGCATGCAATTATCAAGGTCGGAAAATATAATCAACCGAGCACTCTCTTATAAATTAAATCCTCATTTTTTAGATAGTATTTTACATCAAAGAGGGAGTCGAACTCCTGCTCAGTAAAAACATCTGACAATCTCTTGTCACTTTTTAATTTTTCCTTTAAGTTACCTCCACCTTCCCACACATCCATTGCATTCTCCTGAATAATCAAATATGCCTCTTCTCGCGAAAATCCTTTGTCGAGTAGAGCAACTAGGACCCTTTGTGAAAATATAAGCCCGTTCGTGAACCAAAGGTTCCTTTCCATATTTTTTTTATAGATATTGAGATTCGCAAGCACAAAGGCTAATTTACGAAGCATATAAACAATAAGTTCGGTTGAATCTGGGAAATAGATTCTCTCCGCTGCGGAATGAGATATATCCCGTTCATTCCAAAGAGGGATATTCTCAAGTGCGGTGAAAAGATTACTGCGAAGTAATCTACTCATTCCACAAAGACGCTCACAGATGATTGGATTCCTCTTATGTGGCATCGCTGAGGAACCCTTCTGACCCTTCCTGAAGGGCTCTTCTAATTCCCGAATCTCTGTCCTCTGTAAATGCCTTATTTCCTGAGCTATATGTTCGATAACAGATCCAATCATTGAGAGGGAAAACTGGTATTCTGCATATCTATCTCTTGGGACAACTTGCGTAGAAATTGGCTCTACCTCCAGATTAAGTCTCTCTAAAGCCCTTTCTTCTATTTCAAGACCCAAATGAGCAAAATTCCCCACAGCCCCTGATATTTTACCATATTTCATCTCCTCGGAGGCTCGTTTAAACCTCTCCCTTGCTCTTTTCATCTCAGAATACCATGAAAGTATTTTAAGACCCAGGGAGATTGGTTCTGCATGGACACCATGAGTTCTTCCTATCATAGGTAAACCTTTATACTGTATTGCCTTTTCTTTCAAGACCTGTAGGGTCTTTTCCAAATCTTCCTCTATAATAACAGATACCTCCTTGACAAGGAGTGCAAAAGCTGTATCTACAACATCAGAAGATGTAAGACCCTGATGTAAAAACCGTGACTCTTCCCCGCTACGCTCGGTAATAGCCTCAATGAATGCAATAACATCATGATGGGTTTTCTCCTCAATCTCTTTTATTCTCTTGACTGTAAATTTAGCACACTTTAGACTATCAGTTGTACCTTTTGGTATTTCACCTTGTTCCTCTCTAACAGTGAGAACTGTCAACTCTACTTCAAACCATTTTTTAAACTTGTTCTCATCTGACCAAATATTGTATATCTCCGGAACTCTATATCTTTCTATCACTTATCCTCCCATAGATTATTAATATATTCCTCAATCTCTCCGCATATCTCTTTATCATGGATTTCAATATTTACCTCATTGTTATATTCAAGAGCAGAAGTACTCCAGTTTGAAGAACCAAGAAGTGCGCACTCTCCATCAAAAACTACGCATTTCGCATGTGTCGTAATAGCTTCTCCATCAAAAGAAGCAATGATTTCATACCTAAGAAGTGAATCAATAAACTCTCTATTATACTTATTAAGTGTGGAATCCCAACTGCTCCTTTCTAGAAGGACACGTACCAGAAGCCCCCTCTGTTTAGCAAAAATTAAGTCATCAAGAATCATATTTACCTGAGTCTCCTGCGTTTTGTGAAATTTTGCAAGATATATGACTACAAATATACTCTCCGAAGCACCCTCTGCCAGGCGATGAAAAGCTGGATAATAATCTCTATTGGATATAAATCTTACCTCATCACACAGAGAAGTATCTTCAACACAGTTAATTAAAAATAATCCCAAAAGGATTAGAATTGTCACGGAACCCTTTGGGAACCTCTCCATATAAGGATTATAATAAAATGAATATTGATGTCAAGCGGGAAGGGTTGGATCCAATTCCCACACTTTTCTCGTAAAGTGTGCAAAGTTCGCAGAGAAAGACAAAAATTTAATTTATTTTCACTTGACACCTTGAACCCTTCTATTTAATTAGACACAGATAAGTCGCTTCGCTCCATTCTTAGTTTCTCGCAAAGACCGCAAAGAAAATTAGTTATTTTATAAACATCTCGCAAAGACCGCAAAGAACAATTTTAAAGGTTTCAAGGTTTCGAGGGGTCAAGGATAATATAAGTCATTAGTCTATAGTCTTTAGTCGTTAGTCAATGTTACACCAATACTTAAGAACCCAAGACCTAATCCCTATAGACATTGGACTTCGGACCTCGGACTTTATATAA
>SOIB01000079.1 GCA_004377355.1 Candidatus Stahliibacteriota bacterium
TCCAGACCTTCTGAAATACAAACCACTGTTCTGGGTACATTGATATTTCTTTCTCAAGTAACATAACTATTGCCTTCAACAACTCTTCTTCAGTATCATAATCATCTGGATATAAGGGTGGGAAGATTCTTCCCTGATACCTTGGTGTATCAGGGTCCAATGCCATAAAACCTACAATTAGTGGTGCTCCTGTTCTTTTTGAGAGGAGAGCTACTCCTCTCGGAATTGATGCTGTTCTACCAAAAAATTCATAATCTACTCCTGAGTCTTGAATGTCTCTATCTGCTATTAGAACCACGATTTTATTTTCTTTAAGTAATCTCACCAGTTTAAAGATAAGTCTTCTATCCTCCAGGCGTAAAATCTTATTACCTAAATGTCCTCTGTAATGATTGTAGAAACGAAAGAATTTCATACCAGGACCCTTTGATTCTGCAATAGAATATAATGGAAACCCAAAGGATGAGAGATAAGGACCGGCTAGTTCCATTCCACCAAGATGGGAAGCTATAAGAATTACTCCCTTCCCTTTATTCAGTTCTTCTTTAATGTATCCAACATCTGCTTTAACCATAGATTGTAAATATGATGTAGTCATATTGGGAATATTTAAAATATCACTGAATACCTGTGCAAAATTGCTAAAGGTCGATTTAATATCACTCTCTTTTACTTCACCTTTTATTGTTCTTATATTCTCCCTTATAACTTCCCTTCTGCCTTTCGCGATTAAATACCAGAGAAAACCAAATAATCTTACTACCCTGTCTCGAAGACCAAGGGGAGTAAAACGGGATAATTGAGTAATTATTAACATTAAAAACTGCTTCATTTTTATTAGTCTGTTGAGCCAAATCCGCCTTTATTTCTGTCTGTCTCTTCTAAACTTTCTACCTCCTCTAAATCTACTTGAACTACAGATGTTATAACCAATTGTGCTATTCTATCGCCTCTCTTTACATTAAAATCCTCACTACTGAAGTTGAATAGTATAACCTTTATCTCACCCCTATAATCAGAATCAATTGTTCCAGGGGAATTAAGAATCCCAACACCAGAGTTTGAAGCAAGTCCACTCCTTGGACGTACCTGACCCTCCATACCATAGGGAACCTCAACAGAAATTCCTGTTGGTATTGTTTTAAAGTCACCAGGTTTTATTACACAATCTTCCCTTGCATAAAGGTCTAATCCTGAACTACCTTCTGTTTGATATTTTGGTAATGGAAGTGTTTTATCCAGGCGCTTAAGTTTTATTTTTAAAGGCATGAAGACCCTCTTTTAGAATATCCATTGCATCTCTAAGGTCATCTTCCTTCAAAACGAATGCAATCCTTGCTTCATCTTTACCCTTTCCAGGAGTTCTATAAAAACCAGCTACAGGAGCGAGCATCACTGTTTTTCTATCTTTCTCAAAATCAGTCAACATCCAGCGGACAAACTCCTCACTATCTTCCACAGGAAGTTTTACAACTGTATAGAAGGCACCTTCAGATTTTAAAATAAAGACTCCTTCCAATGCCTGTATTTCTTCGTACACAACATTACGACGATGCTCGTATTCTTTTATCATGTCTTTTAAAAATTCATGCCTGTGATTAAAACCAGCTGATGCCCCATATTGTTCAATTGTAGGTGGACAGAGACGCGCCATTCCAAATTTCCAGATGGTTCTATACAACTCTTTATTCTTTGTGACTATAAACCCGATTCTAGCTCCACAGCAACTAAACCGTTTTGAAATAGAATCAGCGATAGCTATCCTCTCCTGTGAAGACTCGTAGCTTAAGAAAGAAGAACACTCTCCTCCATCAAAGACAAATTCTCTATAAACCTCATCAGCAAATAACCATAGATCATTCTTCTCTGCTATATCAACAACCATATCCATTTCATCCCTTCGCAGTACTGTTCCAGTTGGATTATTAGGTGTACAAATAAGCATTGCCTTTGTTTTATCAGTAACTACGCTTTCAATCTTTTCTTTTGGAGGTAAGTGAAAACCATCTTCAACAGAAGTAGTTATTGGAACAATATTCACACCCGCTATACAGGCTATGCTATTATAATTGGCATAGAATGGCTCTGGTATCAATATATCATCTCCGGGATTTAGGATTGAGAGCATCAAGAAAAGGATAGCCTCGCTTCCCCCCGTGGTTATAAAGACATCCCCAGTCTCAATATTCAAGGAATAGTCCTCGTTCAGGTACTGAGCAATAGCTTCCCTTAACATTGGAGTTCCCTGAGAAGGACCATAGGAAAGAACTTCCTGTTCAAACCTCCGAATTGGATTAAATATTAAATCCGGAGTTTTTATATCTGGTTGTCCAATATTCAGGTGATAAACATGAATGCCTCTCGCTTTTGCCTCATCTGCGTAGGGTATAAGCATTCTTATCGGTGATTGGGGAATCGTTTTCCCTTTCTCTGATATCATTAATCCTCCTTTTTTAAGCCAAGATACTTGTCAAGTGCATCTGAAAGTATTTCGAAACCTTCCTCTAACATTTCAGAATCAAGATATCGATAATCAATAAGTATCTCTCCATTATCCTCATAATCCTCAGAATGAAAATGAGTCGCTGGAGCAACAAACACTGTCTTTTTATCACGGTTATACTCAGTTAGTAACCATTCTACAAAAGATTCAGTATTTGGAACTGGAATCCTTATAAAAACAGAACCAGTAGCCCTTGATATTGAAGCAGAAATATCTTCCCGTCCTTCCAAAAAACCTTCGATGATCTTTCTTTTTAGATTCATTTCTTCCCTTCTTTCTGCCATTATTCTCTCATAATTCTTAAGGAAATAATCAAGAAAGGAGAGTTGATAGGGAGATATAGGGAATAGATCCCTTGTAATCCTATCAATTCTCTCTGGCAAAGCTTTATGGATGAGAAGTATGGTAACTTCATCCATAGAGAAGTCCTTCAAAGGTGACAAAATCCTGATTAGACGTTCATTTTCTATAGCAATATCATGCATTGCTATATAATCTCCTTTGTTATTCAAAAGATGAGAAAGCGTTTCATCAATAGCAAGATAAAGATAATAGTTACGACATACAAACAGAATTCTTTCAAGGGTTTCCTCTGGATAGACAATACTACCTGAAAAACTTGGTACAGAATAATAAAATAACTTTGATCTGGGATTCACTTTATTTTCAACATCCTTACGATAAGGAAGATCATAATCATCCATCATGTTTGTTTCTATATAAAGAAGTTTCAAACCCAGGGATTCAGCGTACTGCTTGAGAAAATAAGGAACAGGGGCTGGAGTTACAATTTCGTCATTTAGATCCATCATGGAGAAGAACAGAGTATAATATGCAGAGTGCTGATTTGGAAAGAGTAATATTTTGTATGAAGGTCCAATCCCTAAATAATTTTTAAGTTCTTCAACCACATAATTAAACTGCACTGGATTGACTTCCTTCATTATACCTTGAGTAATAGGTCTTACATTATAAAGGTTGATTATCTGGACATCCCTATCCCTCCAGTATTCAAACCTTTCAAGATAAAGATTAAATAAAAAGGGTTCGTAGAGATTTGCTCTTCTTGAAAAATAAGAATTACCAGGTGACATCTTTACTTCCACCTAATAGGGTGAGATTAAAACCTTTGGGATTGAAGAAACGTTTCCTTATATCATTAACCTCCTCAAACTTCACATTCTCTATTCTTTTCAAAAGTTCTGGAATAGAAATTCTTTCCTCAAGATACATCTCCTCTTTCACATTTCTCCCCATTCTGCTTGCATTATCTTCCATTGTAATGACAATATTCCCCTTTATCCTCTCCTTGGCAACTTCAACCTCTTCGGGGGAGAACTCAAGAGAATTTAATAAATTAACTATACAGTTAAGTGTTTTTGAGAGTTTATCTTTATCAGTAGATAAGTATATATAAAAAATACCTGTATCACTGAAGAATTCAGGGAAAGCTGAAACATAATATACCAATCCCATTTCCTGTCGTATCTTTTGGAATAATCTTGAACTCATTCCCATACCAAGAATGGAAAGTCCAACAAGAAAAGGAAATCTCTCATTGTTATTGTATGGAAAACACTTCGAAGAAAGGGTAACATACTCATGATTCAATTCAGGCTTTGAAATGATATTGACTTGAGTTTGACTGTCAGGAACTAATTTTCTCTTATATCCCATGCCTTTTCTATCTCCAAGCTTTTCATTAACCTGATCACATAATTCTTCATGTTTAACCTTACCAACAGCGGAAACGAACATCCTATCTGTGGTATAATTATCTTTCCAAAAATTTAAAATATCTCCAGGTGTTATGCCACAAACTGATTCAGGCGTTCCCAGTATTGGCGATGAGAGGGGGTGTTCCTTCCCAAAAGTACTACCCATTGCATGATAGAAAAGGAGACTTTCAGGAGAATCGTAAAAACTCTTAATCTCCTCCAGTATAACCAGGCGCTCCATCTCAATTGCTTCATCACAGTATAAAGGATTTCTTATTAAATCCGAAAGGACATCCACTGCAAGAGAAAGCTCTTCGGGAAGAACATGAGCATAGAAAGATGTCCATTCCCTTGATGTAGAAGCATTCATAGTTCCACCTCTGGATTCAATTGCAGTTGATATTTCTCTTTCATTTCTATTCTTTGTACCTTTAAATACTGAATGCTCGATAAAATGACATAAACCCTCTTCGTTCTTATGTTCATCCCTTGAGCCTATATCCACATAAAATCCTATAACAGTAGAAATAGCAGTAGGTATATACTCCGAAACAACAGTTACTCCCGAAGGAAGAATAGTCTTTTTATAGCTAATCATTTATCCTAATCAATTTTGCATCAGCCCGGGCATAAACAACGTCTTCATAATCCTTTAAGAATGATTTCACAGTCACAACCTTCCCTCTATCTTCGATCACTTCACCTTCTACTATATATTCATCACCTATTTTTACTGGTCTTTTGAACCGAACAGTAATTTCTCCTGTAGCAAAATTATATCCAAGGGATATTCCTGCATATACTGCAAGCTCATCAAGAACTGTAGCAATAAGTCCTCCATGGACAACACCATTATATCCCTGCATATAATTAGGGAATTTTATCCTTGTGTGGGAATGTCCACCCTCTGCTTCGATATTCATTTGTAAACCATTTGTATTCTCCTTGCCACAAGCAAAGCAATAATTATCACGTTCAAATGTCATAGGGATATGATAAATAATTCACTTAATATGTCAATGGCGAATAACTGAACTGTCGTTTAATGAAAAATGGAAAAATTGACCAAAGATTTACCCCGTGAAATAACACGGTAAAAAATAATAAGCGGAAGAATATATATAAAATATTTCACGGGGTAAACGCAGATAATTACAGAAAAGGTCTTAGGTTCAGGGTACTGAATTCTGAGTTCCGAGTATGTATTAAGGATTAGAAGCAAAGCATGTAGAAAAGCAGGGATTAAGGATTAATTAAGTTAATACTTGAAACCTCGAAACCTTTAAAATTATTCTTTGCGAACTTTACAAGAGATTAAAAGTGTAGGGAG
>SOIB01000068.1 GCA_004377355.1 Candidatus Stahliibacteriota bacterium
CAGACCTCCGGTGGTTCATCACGTGCACACAAGTATCCACAAACCCTGCATCTCCAAACTGGCTTTGAAAGTGATGGAATTTCTGATGACTTTGATTCTGGAGTTGTTTTTTTTCTATCCTCCTCTGGTGGTCTTCTCTCTGGAATCTTTCCAATCTCTTTCCTGCCATCAACTACTACCTTGGATACATAAAGTCCACAGTAACAGGTGTCATAATCATTAAGGTCTGGATCCCTGTAATCACAGGGACATATTATATCAAGGTCTTCTTCTTTAACTCCCGATGCTAACCTACATGGACATGACTGGTATCCATACCGACCTTCATTTATGAGTAAACCTTCCACAAGTTCCTTTGTAAAATCCAAATCTGGATTGAGATGGTATCCAGCTTGTTCTGCTTCCAGTTTTAATCTCTTATATAGTTTATTAACCTTTTCAGCACTTATTTCTTTGTCACTATTCATTTTTCACTTAACTCCTTAATTTTCTCTTCTTCATATCCAACAATACATTTTTCATCATTGAGGACAATGGTTGGAAATGAACATTGTGGGTTCCAACGCTTAATTTCTTCTTTAACTCTTTTCCTTTCCTCATCGTCCATAAGGTCTACATCTATATAATAATAATCGATATCCAGATTATTTAACAACCTTTTAGTCTTTTTACACCATACACATGTACTTAAGGCATATAGAAAAATTTTGCCAACGTTTTTGCCTTCAACATGTTTTATTTCCATCTTTTCTCCTCTTTCAATCTTTTAGCGGGTGGGATGTATCCTTTTAATAAAAGAGATAAACTTACTACTGTTACAGAACTCATAGCCATAGCAAATCCTGCAAATTCGGGTCGGAATGTAATACCCCATAGGGGATAAAAAAGTCCTGCAGCAAGTGGTATTAGAGCTGCATTATAGGCAAACGCCCAGAACAGGTTTTGTTTTATCCTTGACATTACCTTCTTTCCTAACTGAACTGCTGATGCAACATCCATAATATCATCTTTTATAAGTATTATCTCACCACTCTCTATTGCTACATCGGTTCCACTACCTATAGCAATACCCACATCTGCCTGGGCAAGTGCCGGGGCGTCATTAATCCCATCACCAACAAAGCCTACTACTTCTCCCTTTTCCTGGAACTTCTTTACTTCATCAGCTTTATCCTGGGGTAAAACCCGAGCTAATACATCTTCAATACCAATAAGCCTGGCAATTGCATCTGCTGTCCTTTTGTTATCTCCGGTAATCATAACTACATTGATTTTCAATCTCTTTAGTTCTTTAATTGCCTCTTTTGTTGTCTCCTTGAGGGTATCAGCAATAGCAATAATACCACATATTTTTTTATTAATTGCAATGTGTATTACCGTCTTGCCTTCACCTTCAAGCCTCAATACCTTTTCTTCTATTTCTTTTAAGTATAAAATATTTTTATCTTCTAAGAATATTCTGTTTCCTATGAGTATCTCCTTACCATCAATCTTTGCTATTACTCCTTTCCCTTCAAAGGTATCAAAATTCTCAACCTCCTCTAACTCAATATTTTTCTCTTTAGCTTGTTTTACTACAGCCTCTGCCAATGGGTGCTGCGAATTTTTCTCAACACTAGCTGCAAGACTAAGTAATATTCTTTCTTCTATTCCAATGGGAATTATATCAGTAACCTGTGGTTTTCCTTTAGTGAGGGTTCCAGTTTTATCGAACACAATAGTTGAAAGCTTTTCAGATAATTCAAGTGCCTCCCCATTTTTTATGAGGATACTAAAGTCAGCACCACGACCAATGCCTACAGTTACTGCAGTAGGGGTTGCAAGTCCAAGAGCACAAGGACATGCAATTACAAGGACTGAAATAAAACGAGTCAATGCAAAAAGTAGAGTATAGTCTAAAATTATATACCATACTATAAAGGAAAGAGCAGCGATTGACAAAACTGCGGGAATAAAATAACTGACCACCTTATCGGCAATTCTCTGTACCGGTGGCTTTGAACCTTGAGCTTCTTCCACGAGTTTTATTATTTGAGATAAAACTGTATCTTTTCCGATTTTCGTAGCCCTAAATTTGATTAAACTGTTTTTATTAATTGTTCCTCCTACAACTGTATCTCCCTTCTTCTTCAATGATGGAATGGGTTCTCCTGTAATCATTGATTCATCTACGAAGCTTGCACCCCCAATAACTTCTCCATCAACAGGAATCTTTTCTCCTGGTTTTACAACTATTATATCATTTATCTCTACATCCTCTATAGCTATCTCAATTTCATCCTTATCACGGATAACTGTGGCTGTCCTTGCCTGGAGACCTATTAGTCTCTTTATTGCTTCGGATGTTTTTCCCTTTGCCCTTGCTTCTAAATACCGACCAAACGTAAGGAATGAGGCAAGCATAACAGCAGTTTCATAAAAAAGAAATTCTTTTGAAAGGATAAACTCAAAAGTTCCTAAAATGCTTGAGATAAATGCAACACCTATGCCCATTGAATACATCACATCCATATTGAGATTTTTGTTTTTTAGAGAGCGATAGGCAGCTCTGAATATAGGAGAACTTACATATAAAAAGACAGGACTTGATACTATAAGCATAAAATAAGCCTTGGAGAAAGGTAACGTTACTGGCAGATACATAAGAGCCATCAGAGGAATACCTACTATAAACCCCACAATAAATCTATTTCGCTTTTCTCTTAACTCATGTTCTCTTGTTTTCTTTTCTAAATCTTCTGCTTCTTCGCCTTCCACACCAATGTAATGGTAACCAACGTTTTCTATTGCTTTTCTCATTTTGGAAATTGCTACAATAGTTGGATTATAAGTAACAAAGGCTTTTTCTGTGCCCAAATTGACATGGGCTTCCACGATTCCATCCAATTTATTAAGGGCATTTTCAATTGTTTTCACACACATAGCACAGGTCATCCCACCAATTCGTAGTGTTACTTTTTCACATATTACATTGTAACCTGCATCTGTAACAGCCCTGTTTATATCAATGAGTTTAACTCTAGAAGGATCGTACTCGACCGATGCTGTCTCATTTCCCAGGTTGACCTTCACATCATAGATTCCATCCTGTTTTGATATGGATTTTTCGATAGTTGCCACACAGGTTGCACATGTCATTCCTGCGATTTTAAGTTCAGCCTTTTTAATTTTATCCTCCGCCATTATTCTGCCTCTTTAATGTCTGTTTTAATAAATAAGAAGCCAAATTTTACAGTTATAATTTCTAAGTTTGAATTGAATCCACATCATTCAAGTTATACGATTCTTGATTCTTATTATTTTTGGAAGGAGTGTTCCTGACTTTACAATTCTTTTATCTACGAATACGAAAATGAGAAAATATAGAGCCATTAAACCAATCCCCAATAGAAAGCCAGCCAGATCTGTTCCCCATAATTTCTTCCCCAGAAGAACCCCAACAACCAGGAAAATTAGGGGAAGAACAAAGTTTAGTACCACAGCAAGGGCTGCGTTTTTCCTGCTTATGTCAATTTCCACAACATCACCTACATTAGCTCCCTTATCATTAATACAGATAATCTTCCTTCCTTCTTTCCCTGGATGACAGAAATTTGAAAACTCACATCCTTCACAACCCTCTCCATTCTTGAAAAGGACCGTTGCTTTATTTTCATTTACTTCGACAACAACTCCTGTTTCCCTCATTTAAAATTCCCTATTCTATCTAAATTTATCCTTATTCTTCATCCTTAAAAATACAATGTATTTCTTGTATTGTAAAGTAATTAAAATAAAATTGGTAATAATTATGTTTATCATTGCGCTTTCCTTAATTTTTGAACTACGAAAAACCGAAACACATCTTTCATTGCCATTTTCTTATCCAGAGTAACCTTAAAACCCGAGACTTTCAGGTTCCTCCTAGTATCTCTGTTCACATTAAATCCGAACAACCTGCTGGTTATGGGATTATGCACCTCCTCCCAAAGACGGATTAATCGATTTTCACTTAAGACATGTTCCAGAAGATACATCTTTCCAATGGATTTTAGCACCCTGTAAACCTCTTCCAAGCCTTTTATGGGGTCAGGCACTGAACAAAACACAAAAGTTGAAACGACACAATCAAAACTTTCATCTTTGAAGGGAAGATTCATTATATCTGCTTTCATTAATATAGGGGAACCATCCCCCATTTGAATTTTCCTTTTTGCCCCCTCTAGCATCCCTTCGCTTATATCTATTGCAATTAAACGTTTCACCTTTGGATAATACGGGATGTTCTTTCCTGTGCCAACCCCAACCTCCAGAATATCACCCCTAGGATATCGCCACAGCATAGCCCTCCACCTGGAAAAGAGGACCCTTTCTATTAGGCTTTGGAAGATATCGTAATATCTCGATATCCGGTCATATCTCCATGCTACTTTATTCATTTTTCCTCTTTAATTATTTTGCCCAAGAGATATAAGCTAAAAACATGAAATATAAATCTTAACCAAGCTCAAATTTTCGATAACCTTTAGTTATGGACTTTAATCCGTTTAATGTCATCTATTAGCTTCTCACCCTTTATTGATATGGTTATTTCCTCTATGGGTATTTCCTTTCCCGAATCCGTCACAGCCTGCTTTACAATTTGATTCAAGCCAAAACAGCATGGGACTTCCATATGTGCTATGGTAACCTTTTTGAGGTCGTTCTGTTTGAATATCTCAGTTAACTTTTCGATGTAATATCCTGCATCATCCAGCTTGGGACAACCAACTATTAACGAGTTACCATCCAGGAAATCCTGATGGAAGTTCGCGTAAGCGAAAGGCACACAATCTGCAGCTATTACTAAATTAGCATCCTTGAAATAAGGTGCCTGGATAGGAACCAGATACAATTGAACTGGCCACTGTCTAAGTTTGGAAGGAATTCTCCCTACTTCTATGGATGAAGTTTCCTCACCTTCCCATTGTGCAGGCACAGCGGAAGGGCATCCACACGCAGTAGGCACTGGAGTCTGTTCTTCTTCCAGGTCAATTTCAATTCCTTTTTCCTTCAGACATTCTAAAGCCTCCTGTAGCAGGTCCTCCTGTCCATGTTCCTTTAGGTGCTTTAAGTGTGCCTTCAGGACATTCTCACCCTGTTCTATCATTCGATCTACTACAATCCTCTCATCATAAGCTTTGGCTTCCCTCTCTTCAATCGTAATGGCATCCAGAGGACAATCACCTATACATGCACCAAGACCATCACAAAAGGCTTCATTTATTAACCTTGCCTTTCCATCTATTAACTGTAATGCCCCTTCGGGACAACCTTTTATGCATTCTCCACAGCCATTACATTTTTCTTCATCTATTTTGATTATCTGTCGTTTCATATTGATTACACTCCCTTGATTAAATGTGCAATTTTATCTTTTGTTTATAGATCTTTCTTCATCTTGTCAAACTCTTCTTTCGTGATTTCACCACGTGCATAGCGTTTCTTTAAAATGTCTAATGGTGTTTCTCGAT
>SOIB01000025.1 GCA_004377355.1 Candidatus Stahliibacteriota bacterium
CCCTTGAATCCTTGAATCCTTCAAGAATTTAGTATTCCTTAGATAGGTCTTTTATTAAATCCTTAAGGTGTAGGACGTTGAAAAACTCTCTTCCTGATATTAAGTTAGCCACTGATTGATACATCTTAGATACAACTTCTAATAATTCATCTGGCAAATGAGTTGGGGTAGTTCCAACAAGCACCTTCCAATTTTTTCTATCCTTCTCCTTTGCCTTAACCACTTCTTTATACCAATCAGTTTTTCTGTAATATTTACGAAGAATCTCCTTACTTAATGTGATACCCTCATATTCAAATCGACACTCATCCAGAGTACCGATTGCATCAATAACTATAATATTTCCTTCTGAGTCAATACCAAACTCGAATTTTCCATCCTGATTAATAAGCCCAACCCTTTCACACTCTTCCCTTATTATTTTACTAATACGAAGCACAAATTTTTTGATTTCATTTAGTCTCTCTTCACTTATATGTGCAAGTTCTTTCACCTCTTCCCAGGAAATATATCTATCGGATTCTTCCAGTTTGGTTGAGACATCTAAGATTGGTTCCTTTAATGGGATGTCTGGTTTTATATCAGGAGGGATTTCTATCTTTATACCACCTTTATCATATCTTTTCCAGAAAGAAGATTCTTTAGGTATTGAATTTCTATATATAAATTCGCATGGAACAAGGAAATTTTTATCTGCACCTCTATAGATGGAATAATTATATTCTCCCCCTTTAATTTCTGGTTCAAAAACTCTTACAAGATCCACCTCTATTGTGTCAAAAGGCTCGTTTACTTCTTTAAAAGGTAATACCTTCGTATCTTTTACAATTCCCCTGAAATGGTTTTCAATGCCTTTAATTTTTAATAACTCGAAGAAGTGAGTGGTCATTATTGCAAGTGAAGCACCTTTATTGGGTATAAGGTCAGGCATTGCTCCCCAATCAAATACAGAATAACGGTCAGAAAATTTAAAATGACCTATACCGGATTTCTCTTCCGTAGGTTTTTGTAGTACAGTAAGGTCTTTTACGCTACCCACCTCTCACTTCTCTATCGTCATGCTCAATTTTTTCTTTATATTTTTTCTGATAAGCAGTTACTTTTTGTTGTATTTCTTCATCGTGAAGTGCCAGGATTTTAATGGCAGCCAGTGCAGATTGTTCAGGACCCAGGACTACCATGGGAGCAACTCCTGATGGCATTCGGAGGTTGGAGAAGATATCAGCACCACCGAATTTAGCCGAATATGGTGGAGATGCTATAACCGGTTTGGATGTATTTCCATCAATTATTCCACTAAGCGCGTTACTTCTTCCTGCTATAGTTATATAGACAACTGTCTCATTTTCGTATTCCTTGAGTATATTCAGGACCTTCTCAGGGGTTTTATGACTGGATGCAATTCTCTTTTCACAGGGGATTTTAAATTCCTTACATACATCTTCCACACCTTTAGCGTGTTCTAAATCTTTCTTTGAGCCCATTATAATCACAATTTTTGCCATCTTATCCTCCTTTATTCACATAGAAGTACAGAGGTTACAGAGAAAAACGAGGAAAAAAGATAATTTTTTATTTTCATACTTCATACCCAAATTTATATACATCAGAGTTAACCCCGATACAGTCGGTTCCTCCTTACGGGGCAGGCAAGGGATACAGAG
>SOIB01000137.1 GCA_004377355.1 Candidatus Stahliibacteriota bacterium
CTATTGGCACCTGCACCGGTATTTATGTTCTCCTCTTTTGCCAGGCGCGTCACATCCCTACTGAAAAGTTAAAGTTAATCTTACATACAGAAAGAGATAGTAAAACCAGAATGATTAGTAAAATTGCTATAGAAATTTTACTTCCTCCCAAATTCCCAGAAAAATACAGAGAACACTTAATAAGAGTAGCTGGAGAATGTTCCGTTAAGAAACATCTGGAGAATCCACCTCTCTTTGATATATATACAAAAATAGTATCTATTCAGCCGTAGTACGTGTTGACTTTGTGAACAAATAATGATATTATAATTAGTATCAAATATAATATTAGAAAGGATGTGAAATAAAATGTCTGTAAGTATTACAGAAGACATTAAATCGGTTTCTGATTTGAAGAAAAAAACTCATGAGATTTTTAAGCAGATGCATTGCACTGGTCGTCCAATCATTGTCACCGTTAATGGAAAACCTGAGGCTGTTTTGCTTGACGCAAAAGTTTTTGAAAGAAAACTAAAAACATTAAATCTTGGTATTTTATTAGCTGAGGCCGAAACCGATGTGAAGAAAGGACGTACCCGACCCGCACGAGATTTTCTAAAGGAGCTTAAATATCGTGCGAAAGTATCAGGTTGAAATTACCAAAATAGCTGGATCTGATATCCAGGAGATTTTCCAATATATTTTACGAGATAATAAGAAAGCAGCTATCAAATGGGTCGAGGAAATAGAACGACAAATTGATAGATTGGAAAATTTTCCTATGCGCTGTCCAATCATTCCTGAAGCACAGGAATTAGAAGAAAAATATCGTCATCTTATCTATGGCAATTATAGAACCATTTTTAGGATTGAGGAATCAAAGGTAATTATAATGCGGGTTATTCATGGTGCTCGATTGCTTGACCTAAGGATATTTGAGAGATGAAGTATAAAATTCATTTCCCCCAGTTCGATAAGGAGATAGAACTTCTTAAGGGCAAGAATATCTTGGACCATGCAAGAAGGCTAAAGATACCCATAAGCTCAAGCTGTGGAGGACGGGGAATATGCAAGGAATGCAGAATTACCATTGTAGAAGGACACACGGCTTTAAACGAAAGAACAAAGCTTGAGAAAGATCTGAGTGAAAATGAGAGATTAGCCTGTCAGGCTGTTATTAAGGATGATCCTAGCGATATATATGTAAAAGTCCTGTACCGGGGAAGCCTGGAGCAAATTTTAGCTACGGGAAAAGGGAGGAAGATAGAATTAAGCCCTTTAACCAGAAGAAAGGGGAATAAGGTTTTGTTTGGCAATAGAGAGATTGCCAGTTACCGTAATCACATCTATGGAATAGCTGCAGATATAGGAACTACCACCATTGTGCTTCACTTAATGGATCTGGAAGCCGATAAACTTGTTTTTACCTCGGCCTTTGAAAATCCTCAGAGAATAATTGATGGAAACAATGTTATGAGCAGGATAACCTATGATAAAGAAAAGCCTGGTCTTCTTCATAAAAGGCTGATTTCCCGTATTAATGAGAAGATAAGTAAGATGCCCTGTGATAAAGATGAGGTCTATGAAATGGTGGTGGTTGGTAATAGCACCATGAGGGATATGTTTTTTGGCTTAGATGTCCAGAGCATTGGAGTTAAACCTTTCAAATCAGTGACAGAAT
>SOIB01000103.1 GCA_004377355.1 Candidatus Stahliibacteriota bacterium
AATTCTTGCCCCGTTAGATATGAAATTATCTAATGGGGTGAACATTTTTCATTCTTCAATGGAGCGAAGCGACTTATCTGTGTTTAATTAAATAGAAGGATTCAAGGTTTCGAGGGGTCAAGGATTAATAGGTATAGGGTTCAAGGGTTCGAGGATTCAAGGGTTCAAGGGTTTTTTCTCGACCCCTCGACCCCTTGACACCTTGAAACCTAAAGTTGTAATTTTCATCTGCGTCCAATATAGGATTTGGGGATTAGGATTTAGGTTTTTATTCACTTATTTAACTGATAAACTAATTAACAAATTAACTAATTACTAATATTCTTTGCGTCTTTGCGAGGAAATGAAACTGGGTTTGAGGGTTGAAAAATAAGTGGGTTTTGTTATAATCCATCTATGAGAACTTCTTGTGTTGAGATAAATCTAGAGAATTTTGAGAAAAATATAAAAACCGCAAGGGGAAAACTGGGTGATAAAAAAATCCTTGCTGTTGTGAAGGCAGATGCTTACGGTCATGGAGCTGTCGCTATATCCACAAGAGCATCAGCAAAAGGAATTGACTTTCTCGGAGTAGGTATCGTGGAGGAAGGGATTGAACTTAAGAATGCTGGGATACAGACACCAATCCTAATTCTTTCTCAGGAATTGGAAGAGAGGGTAGAGGAGATTGTTCGATATAATCTTTATCCAACTATCTGCTCGAGGAATTTTTTGGACGCTCTGGATAGAGAAGGGAAAAGGCAGAATAAGATTATTGCTCTTTTTATTTTACTGGATACAGGTATGGGTAGATATGGACTTGTTCCTGATGAGTTTATTTATTTCTTGAAACTGATAAAAAAAATGAGTTGGGTTCGTATTGAGGGTGTTATGTCTCACTTTCCGATTGCTGGTGTAGATTTTCAATTTACAAGAGAGCAGATTGAAAACTTTAAAAAATTGATTCAATCAGCCGAATCAATGGGAATAACAATACCTATAAAAAGTTTAGCAAATTCAGCAGCATTTCTAACAGATAAAGATTCAATATTTGATATGGTTAGATTGGGGCTTATACTTTATGGTATCTCTCCCCTTCCAGATAAAGGACAGAATGAATACCTTCCTGTGATGACGGTAAAGAGTAAGATATCATTTATAAAAACCATACCTCCTGGGCATTCTGTAAGTTACACGAGGAGCTTTATAGCAAAGCGACCAACGACAATAGCAGTGGTACCCATAGGGTACGCTGATGGATACGATAGAAAACTCTCTAATAAGGGCTGGATGCTGGTGAAAGGTGAAAAAGCACCGGTTATCGGTGATGTAACTATGGATGCTACAGTTATCGATATTACAGATATTCAAGATGTTAAAATTGGTGATGAGGTTATTATTATGAATACATCAGTGACTGCATGGGAAATATCAGATGCAATTGATACAATACCTTATGAAGTAATTTCACGTATGGGCAAGAGATTGCCAAGGGTGTATATCTAAGTTAATATTTAAAAACTTACTCTGTATCCTTTTGTTTATGTGATAAATTTAATTGCGAAATCTCTTATTTTCTTACTGTGATCCTTCTGTAAACTTCTCATAATATCTTTTGATTCAGGACCACCAATTTTTACCACTGCCCTAAGAGCATCAAATCTGAGCTCTTCAGGATATTTTGGTATACCAAATATTTTAGTATCAGTAATAATTTCACCCAATGGCTCCAAAGAGCTTTGTCCACCTTCCTCTTCTAAGATTGAACATATGACTCTCTTTATCTCAATTTCTCCTGCTTGAGAGAAACGGTCTATAATTAGTCTCCTATTCAATACCGGTAGACTATTCCCTGTAATGATATTTTTAAGTGACATTATTGCATATTTTTCAACCTCAGGGGATTCGGTGTGAAGGAATTTTAAAATATATAGTTCTGCATCTTCCTTTAGTAAATGTCTAACGCTCCTTATAATCTCTATTTGAACCCTTTCATCATCGCTTCTAAGCTTAAAGAGGTCATCTACAATATCTTTATTTCCAATTACTCCCAGTATTCGGACTGCATTTCTTCTGACATACCATCGATCATCCTTTAAATATTCACTAACTACACTTATAGCCTTGGTACCAAGACCTTGTATTGCATTTAATAGTGCAAGTCTTACTTTTTTATCTTCTGTGTCCTTTAATAATTCCATCAGGTATGGGATGGAACGTGCGCCTAGAGCTTCAATCCTATCGATTACAACGTCTCTAAGTCCGTCTATCCATAGGAGGGATAGAAAGACATTCCTCGCTTCATCGTTCTTGAAATTTGGAAGATACGGGATTACTACTTTTGCCTTTTCAATGTCTCCTACCTCTTCTGCAAGGAAGGAAACTGTTTCCTTTACAATAAATTCAAATCCCATTTCTTCTGCTTTTAGTCCAGCATCTGCAATTATTTCTATATATTTAGAATATACCTCCATGTCCTTTTCATCAGTTGAATATTCTTGCATTTCATCCATCATTCTTTTTACTATTGTGATTTTTTCACTTTCAAATAGTTGATTCATAACCGATTTTATAGTATTCAGACTATTTATTCTAGCTTCCTTAAATTCTGAATTAAGACTATCATAAAGTGATTTTAGAAGTGAAGATATTTCTGATAAGTCCATCCCTGTCTTCAATCGTTTGGATAAGCGCTGATAGGCCATTTTGCTAACACCAGTGCCACCAGTTTTACCTTTAGTGGCTCCTACACCCACTCCAGCAGCAATGGGTGAAGTAGTCGTGAGTTCATTCCATAGATTGGAAATATCCTCATCCTTCCAACCAATTTCTTCCAGCCTCTTTTTTAGGAGCTCGTTTAAAGATGAAAGCCTCTCACTTTCAATTGTAGTAAGAAATCCTTTCAAGTATTCACTTTTATTTTCGTTTATTAGTTTAATTATCCCCTCAACAATTATCTCATCTTTTATTAATGGCAGAGTGATTTTTGCCATAGTTATTTGTATATGTTCACCTTTAGAAAGGATACGTTGGAAAATTTTCTCTCTTAGATCATATGGTGCACTCTCGAATATCTTTTTTATTTTAGCGGTATTTCTTAGAAGTTCGTCATCTCCATATTGTTTAATAAATTCTCCAACAAATCGTTCAAAACCATCAGATATCTTAGCAATTTGAGCTCCCTCGCCCTTCTTTATACCACAAAATGAACGGAAGAAATTAGAAATCTCCTTTTTCCCATATTCTTCATCAGAAGTTTCAGTAAACTCTTTTATAAAACCAGAAGGACCTCCCTCACTATATCCACCTGTCCCTTCACCACCTCTATGCCAAAGGGCATCTTCGAGTTCTTTTAAATATTCTTCCTGAAGGTTCATAGATGATAATGCTTCTTTGATATCCGGTAAAATTCTATCTAATCTGGAAGGTGATAGACCATCTAATAATTCCCTTGCCTCATGAACACCTAGCAATCTTGTCTTGCTGAGAAACATTTCAACTACCTCTGTATCAGAAAAAGTCATTATAATTGATTTTATAATCGCAGATATCTTTTTAAGCTTTATCTTGTTTGTGAGGATATCCATCTTAGCCTCAGGTGAGAGCGAGCTGATAATCTCATTAAATACCGGAATATGGTCTCTTAGACCTTCTTCTGCAGAAGTGGATGCTATTTGATCATATAACCTGATAAGACCCTTTGTAACCTTATCCGATACTTTATTTGGTGATTCATCCCCTGTAATACCGCACCCTTTCTCAAGGAATGTCTGAAGGTCGAATTCTCCCTTTTCACCCATTCCAAGTCCCAACCCTCCTATACCAGCTGCACCTGGAACGAGTCCAACTCCTCCAATTCCACCTAATCCTCCAACTCCTTCTTCTTCACCAGCCCCTTCTTCATCTTTTGGTTTTATTTTGAACTCAACTGTATTGAAATATATTTTGTCAACCTTCCTTTCAATTAAAAGTGTATTAATATCCTCCTCATACATTGTAAGATCCGAAGGAGGGTTAACAGCTGAATCTATAAGTCCTGCAATATCCACCTCTAAACAATCTACTTCTATCGTAATGCTTTCTACTCCAAGTCGTTTGTATCTCTTTACAAAACTCTTCAAAATTGGTGATTCGGTAGCATCTATATTGAACCCTTCAATAACTATAATCTCTCCAAAGAATACTAAAGAAATTTCAGAGATTTCTGATGCTAGGAAATGAAGTCTATCAATAACCTTCTTTATATGATCTTTTATCATAGGATGTTCAGGTGGATAGGAAACTGAAGCATTAATTCCTAAAGAGAGGTCTTTTATTAATCCAGTTAAATCATCTTTCTCGATTAGTGCCTCCTTTATTTATGATATTAATCAAAAAATTATAATTTTCAAGAGTAATTTTCTAATTTTATGAGAATATTTTTTACATTAATGATTAATATATTTTGGATAATTTTTCTATGGCTCTTTTAGTATTTTTACAGGCATTTAGGGGCGAATCGCCTAATAATAATCTAGTTAAAAGATATGATGAATAAAAACATCCAGATCCATGGAATGAAAAATTGAACGGTTTACCTTTAATTATAGTGACTCTATTTCCATCAAAAAAATAGTCATCTTTCCCATCCACACCCGTTATAACTATATACTTTGCACCCAAAGAATGCAACTTACCTAATATCCTCAGAGGTTCTTTTTCAGAAGTTAACGAAAAACCTTCTTCTAAATTTGGGGTTATAAAACTTGATATAGGTATTAATAAATTTTTGAGTGAATCCAAACCTTCCTCGGATATTAGAGGGTAGCCTGATGAGGATCGAATGACAGGATCAAGAACTACATAAGGCACTTTTCTACCAGTTAGGAAACGAGCAACCGTTTTTACTACCTCATCATTATAAAGCATTCCAATTTTTACACCATCAACTTGAACCTCAATCCTATCGAGTGTTTCCTTGATATACTCGATGGGAATGGGTATTGTATTAAATACTTTTGAAGTGGATTGAACAGTTAAAGCAGAAGGAATAGCTCTGAAGGATAGATCCATCGATAAAAAAACTGAAATATCTCTTAAAACTCCTGCTTGCCCAGTTGGATCAAAGCCTGCTATTGATAGAGCTATCAATTTTTCTTTTATGATCCGATCTCCTTATAAATATAAAAACTACACCCCCTATAGCACTTGCAATAACTGAAGCAGCAAAAAATAGTAGAGATAGTGATAACGCTTCTTCCTGCGCAATACCATAAGAAGAAAATAGAAAAACATAAGCAGATTCACGCATTCCAAGACCATTAATAGTTATTGGAATGAGACTTATTATTGTTATAAGAGGTATATAAGCTATCAATGTTATAAAAGTAATATCTATTGATAAGCTCTTTGCGAGTAAGAAATTAATACAAATTATCGTCATCTGTACAAAAAGAGAATATACAATCCCGATTAAAATAACTCTCCATTTTTTACTGTATATCTTAACTGCATGATAGAATACCCTTATAGATTCTCCTATATTGAGAAATTTTATTGATAAGAGTTTCTTCTTTAACCACTCTAACTTAAAAGAGACCAATAGAGAATATATACCTCCAATTAATACTATCAAAAGAAAATATAAAATGGCCAGACGAATGAATTCAATTCTAAGCGAAAATATTGCAAAAATACCTATACACATCATACCTACCATACCTAACATCCGTTCCATCAGGGATGCTCCAAAAGCTTTCTCAAAGTCTTTTCTTCCCCCTGCATATCCTGAGCGAATGGCGTCCATTCCTAAACCACTTGGAAGGAAATTATTAAAGAAAAAGGATATGAGTATATACAGATAACTAAAAGTGAATCCGAGCTCAATATCCTGAGACCGCAATAAGAACTTCCACCGTAAAGAAAAGAAACCATAATATAGAAAAAATAATAAAACAGAGAGATAAAAGTTTTTTATCTCAATGCTTTTTACCGCTTCAAATACCTCTTGTACAGGGATTTTCTGAAAAAGATAATAAAGAAGGGTTACAGTTACTAATATTTTTAGGAATTCCCTTCCAATTCGTTTCATCTATATCATTTATGGTCTTAAGAAATCTTCTGTATCTTTTTTAATTCTCTCTGTATATCTTGAATATACCAGGAGAATTTAATGTCTTTGTAAATACTTAATGCCTTATTGAAATGCTTTTTTGCTTCCTTTGGATTTCCCGAGTATACATAAAATTTACCAGCCCCTCTATGGACCTCCGCTACATTGTATATATCCTCAGACTTCTTGGCGTATTCCATTGCCATTTCAATATAACGCACACCCCATTTTCCCCATTCTTTTTTTGAATAAAATTGTGCCCATAATAAATAGATGGAGATAAGAAGTGGTATGTCATCTACTTTCTTTGCCAGTGGAAGAAGTAAATCTTTTAATATATTTATTCCATCTTCAATTTCTCCAATTTCGAGATAATATTTTGCCTTTGCAGTGTGAAAGCGAGCCAGTGTAATCCCCGGATCTATTTTTGATAGCAATTTTTCTCCCTTTTTCAGATATTGCTCAGCCTTTTCTATGTTCCGTAAATATTCTGTATACACTGTTACCATATTTGCGTATATTCGAACTAGTTCTTCTGGTGATTCTGTCTTTTTTGCTTCCTCCTCTGCCAGTTTATATAGATTTAAGGCATCTTTATGGGATCCTTTAATCAGGGATATGTAACCAAGTGAATTAAGTAGTAATACTTTGCTTTTTATTCCTCCCACCCACTCTTCCATCTCAAGAGCTTTACGAAGATAATTCTCTGCCTTATTTAATTCATTTCTCCTCATCTCCAAATTTCCAAGGTTGAATAAAGTGACAATTTCTCCCTCTTTAAAACCTGTGTCACCGTATATCTCCATAGCCTTCTCTGAATATCCCTTTGCATTATTCAAATCATTCATATGTAAGTATACATTAGCCATATTAGTGTATAAAGCACCAACTCCTTTTTTATATCCAATGTCTTCTGTTATTTTTCTCGCTTCGTCATATAATTTTAAGGATTTATTGTTTTTGCCTCTACGGCGGTTTATAGTAGCCATTGTATTTAGTGCCTGAGCATACTCTTTGGGGAAACGCTCTTTATCTATTCTCACAATCGCCCGTTCAGCACTCCTTACTGCAGATTTTTCTTTTCCCATCTCCATATAAACCCAGGCCATATAAGGGTCGCAGCTATACTTATCCTGTCTGCTTGAATAGTTTTTTCTTGCTTCCCGGAGGTTGAAAAGAGCCATTGTATAATTGCCTAAATCAACATATGTATGCCCTAATTCCTTGTAAATTCCAGCTTTTTCTCTTTTATCTTCGATATTATTCAATGCTCGGTTAAAATTCTCAATAGAATTAGCATATTCACCTTTAATTGATAATTCTTCTCCAATTTTCTTATATATTCTACCACGTCTATCTGCTCCCATTTCTCCTTCTAATGCCCAATTGTAAAGCCTTATTGCCTCATTATGGGCGTAGATAGATCTAGCATTGTCTCCTGCCATTTCAGCGTATTCAACCGATTTCTTCTTATTTCCAGAATTATAATAGTGATAGGCTAATTGTTCAAATTTTTCTGGAGCATCTGAAAGTGTTTTTTCAATCGTTTCTGCTATCTTTTCATGTAGTTTTCTTCTGGTGCCGGTGGGTATTTTATCCACAATTACCTGTCGAATAACATCTTCTTTAAAGGAGTAAATGTTACCTTCTTTTTCATGTAAGAATTGAAACTCCTTCAACTGATCCAGTTGATCATAGAGTTCGCCTTCATTTAATTCTGTTATCGAGTGAAGTAGAGAAAAATCAAAATCCCCTCCAATTAGCACTGCAATATTTGTAACTTCAAGGAGTTTTTCATCCACCAGGGATAACTTATGAGTAACGGCGTCTTCAATCGTTTTAGGTATATGGAAACTTACGCTTTTATCGAGTTCATATCCATCTTCAGTTTTATAGAGTGCTCCTGATTCCTTCATTTCTTTCAAGATTTCTTCTACAAAAAATGGATTTCCACCACTCTCTTTATAGATAAATTTTACTAAAGAAGGAAACACTCTATTGTTTAATATAGTGCCTATCATTTCTTCAGTGGAATTCTCATCCAGTGTTTCTAATGAAATTTCTCTGTAGAGCCCCTCTCTTCCTATAAGGGAAATTTTTTCACTGAATGGTGTCCCTTTGATTTCTTCTGACCTGTACGTCCCGAATATAGGATATGATGCTTTCCTTGATTTTAAAAGGAAATGCAAGAGGTCTAATGTGGAATCGCTTGCCCAGTGTACATCATCGAAAAGTATAGCTAAAGGTACCTTCTCTGAGAATTTATCAATAAATTTTGTAATTGTGTCAAAGAGCATCAATCTATCGCCTGTTATCTTTGAGAACCCCTGAGTTAGATTAGGCAGAAAATTTGAAATTACACGTTTTTGAGGTAAGTTAAGATGTTCAACAAAAATCTCACGGGCTGTTTCCTCATATTTTGAGACTAAACTTTGTAAGACATGTCTAGCAGCGTAATATGGAGATTGACTCATAGCCGGATAAGATGATCCTGTGAATAAAATTCTGTCAGGAATGAGAGGTATTACTTCATTAACCAACCTGGTTTTTCCAACACCTGCTTCCCCGCTTATTATAATCAAATTATTTTCTTCTCTTTTTGTGTATTCACTGCAGAGAGAGAGTTCTCTCTTTCTCCCAACAATCCTTATTGTTGGTATCTGCAACTCTTCTCCTGAAATCTCTTTAAGACCAATTCCGCCCTTATTTACTCTTTTAACCTGATACATCCGTCTGTCTGCGATTTGGAATAGAGATTTCCACTCAGAACCATCTTTAGGAAAAGACGAAATCCCACAGGAGGCTGAGAGAGAATATCCATCAAAAGTTTTTCTTTTTACCTTATCTAATATTCTCTTCATTACTGCGTATGATTGTTCTTTCTTAGTGTTAGGGAATATTATAATAAACGCGTCCCCCCCATACCGAACGATCATATCAGCTGCTCTTAGCTCATCCTGCAAGAATTGGGAGAACTGTATTAGAACATTATCTCCAACAAGGTGACCTTTAAGGTCGTTTATCTGTTTAAAGTCATCAAGGTCTATTAATGCAATAGATAGTGGAAGACTGTATCTTTTACATCTTGCCAATTCAGTGTTTATCCATCCACCTAAATATCTTCTATTATATAGACCAGTTAGTTCATCAATAAAACTCTTTTGTATCATATACATGTAATTATTATAAAAAAAAATAATAAAATGTCAATGATTTTTCATAAATAAAATTTAAAAAATACAATAAATTGTCTTTATTTTACATAAATTTAATAGCTAGAAATTGACTAGCATCCCTCTAGAATTTAGAGCAAGATTCCAGATTAAATAGCAATTACAAGGTTTTAAGTATGTTATTGTTGGTGAAAAATACTGAAGAGAGTTTTCCCTTAAAGCATTTGAGTTAATCTGGGGACTAAGTTTGAAAGAACTCATAAAACCTTTGCAAATTAGCATCCTTTGCACTTTAGTAAAACGATATTAAATTTTTTTAAGTTCTTTGTGTCCTTTGCGAGAGAAAAATTAGGGGAAGGGAGTAGAATTTTTCCCTTGACATTTAATGTTATATTCAATATTCTTCCCAGGTGAGATTAGGGATAATAGGGGGAGGTCCTGGTGGGTATAGTGCAGCTCTTCGGGCCTCTCAAAAAGGACTGGATACCACTATATTTGAAAAAGAAGAAATAGGTGGTGTATGCCTTAATGTAGGTTGTATACCTACAAAAGCATTAATTACATGTGCTAACTTACAAAATTCCCTTAAAAAATCAAAGCGTTTTGGTATAAATGTAGAGGTAAAATCCTCAGACTGGGAGAAAATCCAGGATTTTAAGGCAAGTGCAACTAAACGCCTGGTTCTTGGGGTGTCAAATCTCCTTCGTAAGAGAGGTATCGGAATAATAAAAAAGAAGGCAAAGTTATTGGATGAATTTGTAATTGAAGCAGGGAGTAATAGGTATGAGTTTGATAGAATTATCATTGCAGCGGGTTCTCTTCCTAAGAAACCTACATTCCCAATAGTGGAAGGCATGTGGGATAGCTCGGATGCAATCAATTCCCAAGTGATTCCACAATCATTAACCATTATTGGCGGTGGTGTGATAGGATTGGAATTTGCACATATATACGCTTCCTTCGGAAGTGATGTTTCTATTATAGAGTTGGAAAGTGAGATTCTTCCCGGAGAGGATAAAGATTTAGCAGCGTCCTTACGAAAGACATTTGAGAAAAGGGGTATCCGATTCTACATTTCTGCATCAGTTAAAGAAATAAAAGCCGATGAGAACTTCAAAATAAATTTTCTTCATAATGGTGAGAAAAAGGAATTAGAAGCGGATAAAGTTCTGCTTTCTATTGGTAGAAGTCCCTTTATTCAGGAATTCGCTAGTAATCTAACAGTTGAGGGTGAAGCAATTAAGGTGGATACACATTTAAGAACCAGTGTTAAAAATATCTATGCAATAGGAGATTGTATTGGTGGTAATTTACTTGCTCATGCTGCTTATAAGGAAGCAGAGATTGCAGTTCGAAATATCCTCGGAGAGGATATTGAAATTGATGAGAGGGTAGTTCCCAGAGTTGTCTACACGAATCCCGAATTTGCTTCAGTGGGTTTTACCGAAGACGAGCTTAAGAGAGAGGGAATGGACTTTGAACGGGCTAGATTTCCATTTTCTGGTAACCCTCGGGCAATAGCATCAGGTGAAACAGTAGGTGAAGTCAAAATATTTTATAATAAAAAAGGAGAGATATTAGGAGGGTGTATTATTAATATTGAAGCTTCTGAGTTAATTTCTCAAGTTTCTATTGCTATGGAATATGGGATTAATGTCAAGAAACTCTCAAGTGTAGTTTTTCCTCACCCTACACTTTCAGAAGCGATTAAAGAAGCCACTTCAATTGCTGACGGGAATCCAATTCATTAAATAAAGGAGGTGTTATATGGCTTCTATAAGTCGAACAATGGCACAATTTGCACTTTCTCTTGATTATAATGATATACCTCTTAACGTGATTAAGGAGGTAAAGCGTTTTCTTCTTGATTCTATTGGTTGTGCCCTTGCTGCATGTGGCAATGAAGATATGGAAGCGGCACACAAATATATAAAGAACATTGGAGGAACCGAGCAGGCAACAGTCATTGGATATGGAACACGTTCTAATATAGTAAATACCACTTTTATGAACTCACTTCTTATAAGGGCGCTTGATTATAATGACATCTACTGGGAGCAGGATCCATCCCATCCCTCAGATATAATACCAGCTGCTCTTTCTCCAGGAGAGTGGTTCAATAGAAGTGGAAAGGATATTCTCCTAGGTATCTTAATTGCTTATGAATTGGAGATGCGACTTTGTAATGCAGCAGTGCCAGGTATAAGAGAAATTGGATGGCATCACGCATCTCTTACACAGTTAGTATCACCTCTCGTTTCTGGAAGGATGATGAATCTTTCAGAGGATGAGATGGTATCTGCTGTGGGGATTAGTGGTTCATCACATTTTACCCTTGGTGGCGTTGTGGCGGGAGCTCTTACCAATATGAAAAATACAGCAGACCCTATGGCAGTTGAAGCAGGTGTTAGAGCAGCACTACTTTCCAAGGAAGGTTATAAGGGTCCTGAAGAAGTTTATGAAGGTAAAGAAGGGGTCTTTGAAGTAATAAATGGGGTTAAGTGGAATGAAGATAAATTGATCGATGGATTAGGCAATAAGTTCCTCATTACCCAGTGTGGGTATAAAGCCTTTCCAACCGAAGCACTTACCCATCAACCAATAACTGCAGTACTTTCTGTTATGGAAGAGAATAACATCGCTTGCGAAGAAGTTAAGGAAGTTCTAATTGAGACAACAAAAAGGGGGAAAGATATACTCTCAGACCCTTCTAAATATGATCCAAAGACAAAAGAGACTGCTGATCATTCTCTTCCTTATTGTGTCGCTTGCGCTATTGTTAAGGGTAATGTTTTACCATCTGACTTTGAAGAGGAAACAATTTTTGATGCGAGAGTGAGAAGGATTCTTCCGCTTATAAAAGTAAAAGCAAATCCACAGATTGATTCTCTCTTCCCCCGTGTTAAGAGGGCTATTGTTACTATAAAGACCAATAGAGGAGAGTTTACAAAGACCGAAGACCATGCCAAGGGGAGACCAGAGAGACCATTAAGTGATGAAGAATTAATAGACAAGTTCAAAGCAAATGCTCAAGGTAAGCTTTCAAAGGATTCTACTTCGAAGGTAGTGGATGATACAATGAATTTGGAATCTATTGATAGTATAAGTGAATATTTAAGGAGGTTGGCTATATGAAGGAAAAGTGGGATAATAGGTTAGCTTTTATCCTTGCTGCTATTGGCAGTGCTATAGGCCTCGGAAATTTTTGGCGTTTTCCGTATATAGCTTACCGTTATGGTGGGGGTGCATTCTTAATTCCTTATCTTGTAGCTCTCTTCACGGCAGGAATACCACTTTTAATACTAGAATTTACTCTGGGTCATAAAACAGAACATGGAGCACCCCTTGCCTTTGGGAGTTATAGAAAGAATTGGAAATGGCTGGGCTGGTTTTCAATAGCAGTCGCCTTTGGAATAGTGACCTACTATACTGTCATTATGTCATGGTCGTTCATCTATTTCTTTCATTCTTTTTCCCTCTCGTGGGGTAGTATACCTGAATTATTTTTCAATAAAATGGTGTTGGAAATAACAGATTCCCCGTTTAATCTAGGTGGAATCAACTACATTATATTGATTTTTCTCATTGTCACATGGATTGCCATCTATTACAGTATATACCATGGAGTGAAGACAGTTGGAAAAGTAGTGTACGTTACAGTAATTCTGCCATGGTTAATTCTATTGGTCCTAATCATTAGAGGAATAACCCTGCCAGGAGCACTTGAAGGATTGAGTTACTATCTTACCCCAAATTTTGCTGCCTTAAAGGATCCAACCGTATGGATAAATGCATATGCTCAGATATTTTTTACACTTTCAGTTGGGTTAGGAATAATGATTGCTTATTCATCATACTTACCTCGGAAGGCAGATATTGTTAATAACGCCTTTATTATCGGGTTTGCTAACTGTTTTACCAGCTTTCTCGCAGGTATTGCAGTTTTTTCTTCTCTTGGATTCCTTGCTTATCAGACAGGAAAACCTGTTTCTGATGTTGTAGCTTCAGGCCCTGGTCTTGTTTTTGTTGCATACCCTACAATAATCAATATGCTTCCATTTGCCAATAAGATATTTGGAGCCCTCTTTTTCGTGATGTTGCTTACCCTTGGAATTGATTCTGCATTCTCGCTTGTTGAAGCTGCATCAAAAGCAGCATTAGAACAATGGAAAAAAATTCCTAGAAGAGCATTGAATCTTCTTATATCAATTATTGCAATAATTGTTGGGCTAATCTTTTCTTCAAGAGGAGGGCTTTACTGGTTAGATATTATAGACCATTATATTAGCACCTATGGGCTTGTAGTGGTAGGATTCCTGGAAGCTATTTTTATAGGATACCTTATAAATACAAAAAGCTTTCAGGATTATATGAATAAACAGTCTGAGATTATGGCTGGTAAATGGTGGTTATACTCTATAAAGATTGTAGTACCTGTTGTGTTATTGGTAGCTATAGTATATAATACAATTAATGAACTCCGGACTCCTTATGAAGGATATCCAAAACTTGCGCTGAACTTTGGATTTGCCTTCATTTTATTACTTCTTATTATATCAATATTATTGTCAAGGAAACAAAGGAGGTTATAGTGCCTGTTTCTGCTTGGGTAATGCTTTTTGTTACTCTTTTTATATATATAGGTGGACTCTTGTTTAGTTTCTCGAAGATAAAAAGTACTAAAGATAATGAGAGCGGGGGAGAGTTTTAAAGGGGGAAGATAACTTTAATTTAAAAGTCCTATTTAGAATAAAAGATTTGAACCTTGAACACTACAACATATTTTCCTAAAACTTTTAAAGTTGCGAATAATCGTTTATTAAATTATATTAGGAGGGTCTACTTTTTGGGTTATAAAATGCTACTAAAAGCAAGATAGATAAATATAGGAGAGCTTAAGTGATACTGAAAAAGCAAATTATATTAAATGTAAGAAGAGGCGATGTAAGGGTGGTTGTGCGTGAGAATGATGAGTTGACAGAATTCTATATTGAAAGAGGTGGAATTGTATCCTCAGTTGGAAATATTATTAAGGGAAGAATTGATACTATTAGAGAAGAGCTCAAAGCAGCTTTTGTGGATATTGGGGAGGAGGAGGCTGGTTTCCTTCCTCTTAAGGACCTTTATGCTTCTGTATCTGAAAAGAATAGAGCTCTTGTTAGGGCGGAGATAATAGTTCAGGTAAAGAAGGAAGCCTATGGAACTAAGGGAGCTAGATTAACCACTTTTATAGCTATCCCAGGAAGATTTCTTGTCCTTCTGCCATTCAGAGGATTGGTTGGTATATCACGAAATATAAAAGATAAAGATGAAAGGAAAAGACTCCAGAGTTTTGCGAGTAAAATACTACCAAAGAATATGGGATTTATTATAAGAACCGTGGCAGAGGGGAAGAACATAAAGGTTCTGAAACTGGAGCTGACCGAGCTACTCTCTGAGTGGAAAAGGATTAAAAGAAAGATTAGGACAGAGATTGCTCCAACTATACTCTGGAAGGAACAAGAGTTACCAATTAAGATTACAAGAGACCTTCTTGATGGTTCTGTGGTTGAATTAATTGTGGATTCAAAAAAGGCTTACAAGAAAATAATTGATTACCTATCTGTCAGAGAATCTACTTTTTTGGATAGAGTGAAGTTGTATGGGGAATCTCTGCCAATATTCTCACATTATGGTATTGAGCAGGAAATGCGCAAGATATTTAGAAGAAAGATATGGCTTAAGAGCGGGGGGTATATCGTTATTGATAAGACAGAAGCCTTGACTATTTTTGATGTAAATACCGGTAAGTACAAGGGTAACAAAAAAACAGAGGAAATGATATATAAGACTAATAGTGAGGCAGCTTCCGAGATAGCAAGGCAACTTAGGCTAAGGGATATTGGGGGTATAATAATTATCGATTTCATAGATATGGAAGATGAGAATAAAGAAAGAAGTTTCATTGACAGATTCAAATCTTATTTAGAGAGGGATAAGGCACGATTTAAGATTGCAAATAGCCTTTCTAACTATGGGTTATTAGAAATGACAAGAGAGAGAGTGAGAAAGAGTATTTCTAAGCGTTTCATAGAGACATGTCCATATTGTGAAGGTAAGGGTCATGTACTTTCACCTCCGTATCTATTCTCTAAATTTATATCCTGGATTGAAGAGAAGAAAAATTTACTTGAAAACACTAAAATTCGTATTCTTGCAAACCCCAGGGTGGCAAATTATTTTGAAACAGAAGGAAGAGAATCTCTCGAACATTTCTGTCACAAGAACAAAATGCATATAGAGGTTATAAGTAAGGAGGACCAATCAATGGAATCCGTAAAAATTATTACAATGAAAAGAGATGAGACTGTGACAGAAGAGATATGAATAGACTGATTCTTGGCATTCTTTTACTTATTAATTGTGCTTATTACAACACTTTCTATAATGCTAGAAAGTACTTTGATGACGGTTTAAAACAGCAGAAAGAGGGGAGAAGTGGAGCCCAAGATTTCCAAAAGAGTGTTCTGAAATGTAATAAGGTTATAGCAAGATATCCAGGGTCGAAGTGGATGGATGATGCTTTATTTCTGCTTGGAAAAAATTTCTATTACTTAGACCAACTTTCAAAAGCAAAGTTAAATTTTAGAAAGATTATCGAACATTACCCTGATTCCCCATTCTATCCCGAGAGTATGCTATATTTAGGTAAAATTTCAATGGAAGAAGGCGGATTCACTGAGGCATTTATTTTACTTGATAGAGCTACTGATTCAGGGGATTTGAAAATCAAGATGGAAGCTTTTAAAACAAAACTTGAGATACACCTTCGAAGTGACTCTCCAGAGGAAGCAATAGCTGCCGGGAAGGAGTTTATAAACGAATACAGTGCCCATAAAGCCGAGGTATATTACATAATGGGGAATGCATATAGCAGGATAGGAGACCACGAGAAAGCCCTAGAGATGTATAAAAAATCGATAAGTGAAGCAAAGGACTTAAAATTAGATGGTTTACGCTATAAACTAGCCAGTGTATATATGGAGTTAGATAGTCTTGCCAAAGCACTATCTGTGATTGGTGAATATAAAGGGAGTGACTCTCTTGTTGTTCTTAAAGGTAAAATTCAGAGGAAGATAGGTAGATCCGAGGAAGCGGAAGAAACGTTGAAATTTGCTAAGAATTGGAGAAACGAGTTAGGTGCGATTGCTAATTATGAGCTAGGATTCCTCAAGGAAACAGAGGGTGATTTAGAGAAGGCAGAGAAATTTTATTCTAAAACGATTGAGATTGGAAATTTCGGTAGGATAACAAATTTAGCAAGGGCAAGGAAAGATATCCTAAGTATGCTATCTCTACTCGATAGAGACACTAGTGTTTCTGATTCAACTGGATATGTGGAAGATCCTGCTTATGTCTATTTCAGAATTGGGGAGCTCTATTATATAGAAATAAATGATCAGGAAAGTGCAATAGAAAATTATAAAAAAGTTTTTATGGATTTTCCAGAGAGTGTATATGCCCCGAAAGCCATATATGTATTATTAAATATACTCTCCAGAGAACTTAATGATTCATCACAAGTTTCATTCTATCTTTTCAAACTTAAAGACCTTTATCCTGAGACTGAATTCGCTAAAAAAGCTTTGGAGGAGTTTAGTGGCTTCCTTCCAGATACTACCAGTAATTGAAAATAGAGTAGTTGGTCCTTATACATTATTAAGAGTAGAGGATAAAAAAATGCACAGCATTGCTAAATGTGGACATTTCGTAATGGTAGGTTTACCAGACTCAATGGATCCCTTTCTCCTTCGCCCCATTTCCTTTCTCTCAGTTGATGAGAAATCCTTCACAATACTAATAAAGGTCAAAGGGAAGGGCACAGAGAAGTTAAGTAAGGTGAAGGAAGGAGAAAGTTTAAAAATTTTAGGTCCTCTTGGGAAAGCTTTAGAACCCCCTGAGAATGGAATTTTGATAGCTGGAGGAATTGGTATAGCGCCACTCTATTATCAATCAGAGTGGATGAAGAGCGGGGTTCTTTTTTATGGTGCAAAAAGAGAAAAAGATCTTGTATTTAAAGAAGAGATAAAGGATAGAGGATTTATTGTGAATACAATATCAGAGGAGAAAAGAGGAACAGTTGTGGACCTTATTAGTGAAAACTTAAATTTTCTAAAGGGTAAAAAGACCTTTGTTTGTGGACCAGAATCTATGATAAAGGAATTGAAGGGGATAATAGGTGATTATGCTAAAGATACTTTTGTTTACATTGAGAGAAGAATGGGGTGTGGGCTTGGTGGATGTAAATCATGTGCGGTTAAAGTTTATTTTGAATACAAGTTAGTGTGTCAGGATGGGCCTATCTTTCCACTTCACGAGGTAAAATTTGATTGACCTTACTGTTTCTTTTAACCATATTAAATTAAAAAACCCAATAATTCTAGCTTCCGGGGTATGGGACCTTCCTTATACTGAGATAGTAGATTTTAATAAACTAGGTGGTGTTGTCTATAAAGGTATTTCATTAAAACCACGAGAGGGTAACCCAACCCCAAGGATTACTGAAACACCCTGTGGTGTTATTAACTCTATAGGTCTTGCCAATAAAGGAGTAGAAAATTTTAATAAAGAGGTATTACCTCTTTTAAAGAAGTTTGATACTGCTATATTTGTTAATATATTTGGCGAATCCATTGAAGATTTTTCACGTATTTCAGAAAAAATCAGCGATGTTTCAGGTATTGAGGTAAATATAAGTTGTCCTAATGTTAAAAAGGGTGGAGTCTCTTTTGGGAGAGACCCAAAGACTGCTTACGCTATAACAAAAGCTGTTTGCAAAAATACAAGTTTACCTGTAATAGTCAAACTAACACCTGCAGCTTCTAATATTGTTGAAATTGCACAGGCTTGCCTGGACGGGGGTGCATCAGCTGTGACTGCTTGCAATACCTATCAAGGCCTTGTAATCGATATCGAGAGTAAAAAACCACTCTTTGATAAGGTTGTGGGTGGAGTTTCTGGTCCTGCCATAAAACCCCAGGCTTTATATAAAGTATATCAAATTTCTGAAGGGGTTGAAATTCCCGTTATTGGTTCTGGAGGTATAACCAACTATAAAGATGTCCTTGAATATTTAATTGCAGGAGCGAAATCGATCCAGCTTGGAAGCGTCATCTTCAATAATCCACTTGCACCAATGGAGATTATTGATAATATAATAAAATATATGAATGAAAAGGGGTATAGAAACCTTAAAGATATAAGGGAATGTATAGATGAATAAAGAAGCAAGAGATTATTTAATTGTTGCACTGGATGTGCCTACTCTAGAAAAAGCAGAAAAGATAGTTGATGAACTGGGTGAACTGGTAAAACAATATAAAATTGGCCTTCAACTATTTACTAAATTTGGTTCAAATGCAGTTCGTATTTTAAAAGATAGAGGGAAGCGTGTCTTTCTTGATCTAAAATTACACGATATACCAAATACCGTTGTAGGTGCCCTTAATGCTATTATAGATATGGATGTAGATATGATTACTGTGCATGCCCTTGGAGGGTTTGAGATGATGGAATCTGCACAGAAAGTTATATGGGAGAGTAAGTTAAAGAAACCCCTTATTCTTGGTGTCACAGTTCTTACAAGTCTTGATGAAGCATTTCTACAGGATTTTTTGGGAGTTGATAAGTCAATGAGGAATCAGATACTGGATCTTGCTATGCTTGCCAAGAGTGCAGGCTTGGGTGGTGTGGTAGCCTCACCTAACGAAGTCTCTTTAATCAAAAAACAATGTGGAAAGGATTTTATCGTTGTAACCCCAGGTATAAGACCTAAGGGCGTAAAGAGTGATGATCAAAGGCGGATTGAAACGCCCGAAAAGGCTATTGCAAATGGTGCAGACTACCTCATTGTAGGAAGAGCAATTATCAAAGCAGAAGATAAAAGAAAGAGAGCACAGTTAATAATAGAGGAGATTGATAATGGATTACATATCTCTACTTGAGCAGGAAGGTGCACTCCTTAAAGGTCATTTTCTTCTGGCCTCGGGTCTTCATTCAGACAAGTATATAGAAAAGTTCAGAATCCTCGAAAATCCTAAAAGTTTAGAACCTTTTATCCAAAAAATGGTCGAACTTTCTCCAAAAGTAGATTGGGTTATTGGACCGACCTTGGGAGGTGCGATTATAGCTTTTGAACTGGCGAGGGTTTTGGGAGTAAGAAGTGCCTATTCTGAAAGAAATGGTGAGGGAAGAGTACTCCGAAGGGGTTTTAACATTAAAGAGAAAGATAGTATTCTAATAGTTGATGATATACTTACTACTGGAGGGTCAATCACAGATGCAATAGTATCTATCGAAAAGGGAAAAATTCTGGGGGCAGTTGTAATGATTGACAGGAGCGTTGATGATATCGATTTTGGGATTCCCTTATATTCAGTTCTCCATTATCCTATTAATAATTATAAACCAGAGAACTGTCCTCTATGTAGAGAGGATATACCCTTAACAAAGAGAGGGGGAGGTAGGGGATATGGAACTCGATAGAGAAGTTGATATACGTGATTATATAAGGATTATAAGAAGAAGATTATGGATAATATTGGGTGTATTTGGGGTTTCTCTTATCCTGACCTTTTTATATTTCATTTACTCGCCTCCTCTGTATACAACAAGTTCAACAATCTTAGTAAAAAAGGTTGAGACATTATTTGGGGGTGGATATTTTCCATCTCCAACAGAGGAAGAGCTAACAAATCATATATACCTTCTTAAAAGTGATCCAGTACTTCGTAAGACAGCTTTGAGTTTCAACAATGAAGACTTAAAAAGAATGGAATTTGAAAGTTCTAATCAAGCTTTTAGGAAGATTAAAAGGGATATTGAAAATGGGCAAATTGAGATTGGAACAGAAGGGGAATCCCGTATTATAAAGATCAAAGTTACAGAGACTAATCCATACAGGAGTTCACTAATTGCGAATCGTCTTGCTCTCACATATAGAGATTTTAACATTGATATGAAGAGAGAAGACGCCCATTCTACCTATTCTTTTATTGAAAACCAGGTTAATGTTATAAAAGAGGATCTGGAGGAGGTAGAGAAGAAACTAAGAGCCTTCAAAGAAGAACATGGAGTCCTTGGAGTATCAGCGGAAGTGGAAGGTTTTGTACAACAAATGGCTGAGATAGAAAAAGAGTTCCGGAGAGCATCGGTGGAGGCTGATGTCCTTGAGATGGAGCTAAAGACCATAGAATCGAGATTAAGTGATCGAGAAAAGATGCTTCTAACAGAGGCCTCAAAAACTTCATATGAAATTCTTTTGGACCTGAAAGGTCAATTGACTAGCCTCGAGAATCAGAGAGCTGATCTACTTATACAGGGTTATTTACCAACCAGCCAAAAGATTCAGAGTGTGGAACACGCGGTTAGTTCTATAAAAGAAAAGATGGATGAAGTTATAAGAGATTTAATGGAAAAGAGAGGGATACTGAACCCCCTTGAGGAAATAAAGGATTTATTGCAGAAATCACTTTATCTCACAGTTGATTGGACTGTTGCAAAGACGAGAAAAGAAGCGTTTGATGGAGTTCTATCATATTATAAGGAGAAATTAAAAGAAATCCCCAAGAGAGATCTTATGTTAGCAAGGCTTGAACGTGAGAAAGAAGCGAATGAAAAGATATACATGATGCTCCTTGAGAAAAGAGAACATGCACAAATAACAGAAGTCAGTGAACGAGGGGACATCTCCATATTAGATTTTGCAACCATGCCAAAGGAACCCAATATATTCTCAAAGATAAAGAAGGGGATTTTATTCATTATTCTTGGATTGCTTTTAGGGGTTGGTGTTGGATTTATCGTTGATTATATAGACTCAGCAATTCGTGATGAAGGAGAAATATTAAGGCTTTCGGGATTACCTGTTCTTGCCTCTATCCCTTTGATAGATAGTGGTAAAAAAGAAACTTTTGTTCTAACTGATAAAAATCTTTCCAGCTCCACAGCAGAGGCATTTAGAAGACTTCGAACCAATATAAAACTATCCAGAGCAGATGGGCTTCCTTCCTCCTTGCTTGTAACAGGACCTAATAAGGGTTCTGGAAAGTCAATGATAGCAATAAATCTTGCACTTTCTTTTGCCTCTGTTGGTGAAAGGGTGCTTTTAGTTGATACTGACCTAAGAAGAGCTTCAATAGGTTCCTATCTGGGAATATCAAACGTGGTGGGTCTTACGGATTTACTTATAGGACAAGCGAAAAAGGTTAAAACATTTAAATTCAATGGAGTAGATGTCATATCGTCAGGAACTCTTCCCCCAAATCCATCGGAATTGCTTGACTCGGTAAAGATGAGAGAACTCCTTGAAAAATGGGAGGAAGATTATGACCTTGTAATATTAGATTCACCGCCGTTTCTATCAGTTAGTGATAGTAGTATACTTGCCAGTGAAGTTGGCGAAACACTAATTGTTGTATCCTATGGGGAGACCACCAGGAATATGATTTCTCAAACTATGGACCTCCTAAAAAGACTCTCTATTAAGACACTGGGATTTGTTATGAATAAAGTTCATTTTCATAGAGAGTACGGGTATTATCATTATTATTACTACTATAAAGACTATAAAGGAGTTAAATAATTAACTTCTCCCAATACCATAATATTCAAAACCAAATTCCCGTAATCTATTTAAATTATAGATATTTCTTCCATCAAAAATAACCCTATTCCTCATTAGTTTTCCTATCCTTTCAAAGTCTGGATTCCTGAACTCATTCCATTCTGTTAAAATGGCAAGGGCATCTACACCCACGAGGCAATCATAAGGGGTCTTTCCGTATGTTATTTTATCTTTGAATATTTTCTTTGCGTTATCCATTGCTTCTGGGTCATAGACATAAACTTTTACTCCCTCATTAAGAAGAAGATTAATAGTCACGACGGAAGGAGCTTCTCTTATATCATCAGTTTTAGGTTTAAAAGCTAATCCCCAGATTGCTACCTTTTTATTTTTAAGATTTACAAAATGGGATTTTATTTTTTTAAAGATAGTCTTTTTCTGAATTTCATTAACGGTATCTACAGCCCTGGTAATATGCATGTTAAATTTTTGCTCTTTACCTATATTGACAAATGCCCTTACATCCTTTGGGAGACAAGATCCTCCATAACCAACACCGGGAAATATGAATTTAGAACCAATTCGTGGATCAGTTCCCATCCCCTTTCTCACTTCTTTGACATCGGCTCCAACTTTTTCACAGAGGTTTGCAATTTCGTTCATTAAGGAAATCCTAGTAGCCAGCATTAAATTACACGCATACTTTGTCATTTCTGCACTCTCTATACCCATAATAATAATTGGGTTTCCCGTCCGTACAAAAGGCTCGTATAGTTCCTTCATAAGACGAGCTACATCCGGATTGTCGGTACCAATAATTATCCTGTGGGGTTTCATAAAATCTTCTACTGCATTCCCTTCCTTTAAAAATTCAGGGTTAGATACAACATCAAATGGTGCACTGGTTCTCATCTTTATTATTTCTCTAACTTTCTTTGCTGTTCCTACCGGGACAGTACTTTTATTTACTATAATTTTGTAATCATCCTCCATTGCGTCTCCTATTTCTTCTGCAACTTTATAGATAGAAGATAAATCTACAGAACCATCAGTATTTGAGGGTGTCCCAACAGCAAAAAAGATCAACTTTGATTCCTTAACAGCCTCATTAAGATTGCTTGAGAACAAAAGCCTGCCTTCTTCTTTATTTCTCTTTACAAGTTCATCCAATCCCGGTTCATAGATAGGAATTTTATTCTTTTTTAACGCTTTTATCTTTTTCCTAACCTGGTCCACACAGATTACATCATTTCCACTATCAGCAAGACCAGTACCTACTACCAGTCCAACATATCCTGTGCCGATCACAGATATCTTCATGTCTTCCTCCTTAATTTATTAATAATATCTTAAGAAATTTATATGCAAGTATATAGTATGGAATTATTTTGTCAATTCCGCCACTGATTATTGTGTTCTTTTAGAATCTTAAATTTCTTAGTAATAAATCCTTTTCAATCATAACATATACAAACCTGGCAATCAGCTTCCAGCTTTAAACTCACTTCAACCACTAGCTATTGGCTGGATACTGTTGACTGATAGCCGTAAGTTTCCTTTGACACCCGGGTGAACTATTTGTAATAACATTATCTTTTAATTTTTATTTTCTGTTGATGGTTTTTAGAATTCTTGACATTTGAGCGTTTTTTTGTTATAGATATAAGAAAATGAAGGTAATGATAGTTGGTAGCGGAGGTCGGGAGCATACCCTTGGATGGACACTTGCCAGGAGCTTCGAGGGAAGAGATTTTTACTTTGTCCCAGGTAACGGTGGGACGATTACAATTGGTCATAATATAGAATATATAAATAATTACGATGATATGACTAAGTTTGCTAAGGAAAAGGGTATTGACCTTACAGTCGTAGGTCCAGAGAAACCATTAGTTTCTGGCATAGTAGATAAATTTAGAGAGGAAGGACTACGGATATTTGGCCCCACAAGAGAAGCAGCCCAATTGGAGGGGAGCAAAGTGTTTGCAAAAGAACTTATGAGGGATGCCCGTGTTCCAACTGCTAATTTTGAGGTTTTTGATAATTTTAATGGAGCAAAGAACTATATTGAAAAAATAAAGTGTCCATTTGTGATAAAAGCAGATGGCTTGGCAGGTGGGAAAGGAGTATTTGTATGTGTGAACGTTGGTGAGGGAGTAAGAGCTCTTGAATTGGTAATGCTTGAAAAGAAGTTTGGAAGCTCTGGAGATAAAGTAGTAATTGAAGATTGTCTTACAGGTCAAGAAGTCTCTGTGCTTGCATTGGTTTCTGGAGATAGGGTACTACCTTTTTTGCCTTCTCAGGATCATAAGAGAATATTTGATGAAGATCGTGGTCCAAACACTGGTGGTATGGGTGCATATTCTCCAGTACCTTTCATGAGAAAAGGTGAATTGGTTGAAGTGAAAGAAAAGATATTTTTACCTACAGTAAAAGAACTACTTAGGAGAGGAATCGAATATAATGGTGTACTCTATGCAGGTTTAATGATTACAAGTAGAGGACCTATGGTACTTGAGTTCAATGTTAGATTTGGTGACCCGGAGTCTCAGGCAATATTTCCCTTGTTGGAGGACGACTTTCTTGAATTGTTATTCAAAACTCTTGATGGTGAATTACCAGATAAAATCAACTGGAGTGGAAAATCTGCAGTAGCTGTTGTAGTTGCCTCAAATGGATACCCTGGTCATTATGAGACTGGATTTGAAATAGTTATCCGTGACCACCCCTGTATCTTGTTCCATGCTGGAACCAGGATAGAGGACCGTGTTCTCTATACCAACGGTGGCAGAGTTCTTTCTGTAGTCGGATTAGGCAATAACCTTATGAATGCTAAAGAAAAGGCGTATAGTTGTATCAAGAAGATAAAATTTTCCAATATGTTTTTCCGAAATGATATTGGCGATAAGGGAATTAAGCAAATTAAGCGAAGGGTTTAGATGCACTTAGATTTAAAATTTGAGAATCTTATATTTGCTCTTAAGGAAGTATATGAAGAGTTTCATACAACTGGTGAATATTTAACCGGAATAGAATTAAAATTTTAGAAGATTTATTCTCAAACGGGGACGGAAATCCTCCTTTATCTTTTCGTGTACGTCCTGAATCCTTTGATGACTTTTTTGGACAGGAAGAAATTATAGGCAATGGAAAACCCCTTAGAAAGATGATTGAAAAGGGGAAAGTTCCTTCTATGGTCTTTTGGGGTCCACCTGGATCAGGTAAAACAACATTAACCTATATAATAGCAGAGAAGATGAACGCAAATATTAAAAGACTAAGTGCGACAGGTAGTGGAGTCTCTGACCTTCGTGAGGTAATAAAGAATGCTAGATATCTTCTAAAAAATAAGAATAAATCTACCATTCTATTCATTGATGAAATACATCGTTTCAATAAAGCACAACAGGATGTTCTCCTACCGTGGGTTGAAAAGGGAACTTTGATACTTATCGGAGCAACAACTGAAAATCCGTCTTTTGAGATTATATCTCCTCTTCTTTCAAGAGTACGGGTCTATAGGTTAAAACCATTGGAACCCGGATATATTAGAAAGATAATTGAGAAGGCACTTGGAAAAGACGAAGAAATCAAAAGATTGGATATAAAGATAGAGAATGATGCAATGGATTATCTAATAAAGATATCAGGAGGTGATGCAAGAGTAGCTCTTGATACTCTAGAATTTGCAATAAATGTACTTGAAGGAGAAAAAATCATAATAAAAAAGGAGTTACTCTCTTCTATATTACAGAAGCAGATTTTATATGATAAGGGGGGTGAGGAACACTATAATCTTATTTCAGCTTTTATAAAATCTGTTCGTGGGAGTGATCCAGATGCAGCTTTATACTGGATGGCGAGAATGCTAGAGGGGGGTGAAGACCCATTATTCATTGCAAGGAGAATGATTATCTTAGCTTCTGAAGATATAGGGAATGCTGATCCAAAAGCACTTCAGGTAGCAGTAGCAGCTAAAGAGGCTGTAAATTTCTTGGGAATGCCAGAAGCAGGAATAGTTCTTTCACAGGCAACTACATATCTTGCTACTGCTCCTAAAAGTAATGCTTCATATGTAGCGTATAGTAGAGCTCGTAAGACAGTGAAAGAAAATCCTGATTATCCCGTTCCTCTTCATCTTAGAAATGCTCCCACAGAGCTTTTAAAGGAGGCAGGTTATGGAAAGGATTATAAGTATCCTCATGACTTTCCAGATCAATTCATAAAAGAAAATTATTTCCCGGAGGGTATGAAGAAGAAGATTTTCTACAATCCACAAGGTAAGGGATATGAAAAGAAAATAAAAGAAATGCTTAAATCACTATGGAAAAAAAGATAAGGATCCCACTTGAGGGGGGAAGTAGGGATCCTTACCTTTAGTAATCTTTTTCTTCAATTTGTTTTTTTAATGACTCTATTTCTTCTGAGAGTCGAAGGAGTTGTTTCATAATTTCTTCCCGAACTATCTCCCTTCCTTCTTCGAATTGTTTTGGGGTAATCTTTTCTATTCGGAAATCTGGTGCCAACCGCTCCCAGTCAATGCCGCTTTTTCGTTCCTCTAATTGAACCAGGATCTCTAATCTACTCTTTCTCCTTATAATTGTAATTCTTACAGTGTCACCTGGAGATTGTGATAATAACATTTCTTTAAATCTTTCAAAATCAGAAATATTATTACCGTTTAGAGCAATAATTAAATCATGTTTTTGTATACCAGAAGTTTTAGCAGGTGATCCGATAATAATTTCATCTACAATAATTCCCATACCGCCAGGAGCATTCCTTCCTACAATTCCCAACCAACCTCTTTTTACAGTTCCCATTTCCCTTATTTGTCCTATAGTGTTTAACATGTATTCCACTTTTATTACCTCTGCAAAATTGCCAGGATTTGTGATACCACCCAAATTGTATAGAAAGCCCGGACTACTTACTCTACCCCCTATAATCCCAAGCAAACGCCCATTGACATCAAAAATACCCGCCCCATTATTACCGGGTGAGAGAGGAATTGAAAGGTTAAAAGATATTCCTTCAGGGCTCTGAATAAATCCCATTCCAATTATTCCCATTTTCCCAAAAGAGTTACCATAGGCATAACAAAGCTGCCCTTTCTCCAAATTCTCTGAGATTATTGGGGTATTGAAAGTTTCTTCTGTCTCTATTAGTGTAATTCCTGTAACAGGGTCACGCCCCCTACTTTTTGCACGACTGAGATTTCCGTATTTATCTTCTATTTGTAAGGGTTCGCCTTCTCTTACGAAGCACACTGTTACTACACTATGAGCGTCAATAACTGTACCTGTCATACTAATATCACCTTTATGTGTATGAACACTTACCACGTAAGGGGATACTTTATCCTCTAAACGTCTTACCTCTTTATCCACTTCCGAAAGATACGTGGACATTAATATTAATAGAATAGTCATAAATAACCTTCTTCTTTAATCTCTAGAGACTACCTCCTTCATAATTGGTGAGTATGTAGTCTCCCTCAGTTTCATACAAAATTTCCATATATGGAGTCCTCTCTTCCTTCATGATGTAGTATTCTTTCGGTTTTTCTTCGGCAATGTATGGTTGGTGACCTAGGGTTAGGACTAGGAGCGCTCCTAAGCCTGTTAACAAGGAGGTGCTAAAAATGATACGTAGAAAATAGTTTCTTGGGCGAGCATAACCTATTATCTTCTTTTTTATTCGTAGAGATGGTTGAGGTATTTCTATACCCCTTACCTTTTCCTTTATTAATTGAAAATCTTTTAGTAATTCCTCACAGTTTTTGCATTCTAAAATATGTCTCTCCACCCGAATGATTTCATCTCGGCTTAGTTCACCATCAATATATGGAGATAATAGTTCTTCTATTTTACTGCAGTTCACAATTAACCTTCCAGGGAATCACGTAATTCTTTACGCGCTCTATTTAATCGGGATTTCACAGTTCCTATTTCCACATCAAGGATATCGGCTATTTCTTTATAGTTCAACTGATTTATTTCTCTTAAGATAATTACTTCCTTTAATTTTGGTGACAATTTTTCAATTCCCCTCTCGATATCCAATTTTAGATCTATATCACGCCTTTTTCGTCTTATAAATGGCATTAAATTTAGCTTTCTTTTTTCCCTGCGCCAATGATCATAGACAGTGTTCCTTGCTACTGTGATAAGCCAAGCTTTCATATTCTCTATTTTGTCTATGTCAGATTTCATTACTTTTACAAAAGTATCCTGCAATAAATCCTCCGCCACAGCTTTATTTTGAACCATACCATATATAAATCCATAAATATAATCAACGTATTGCTTGTAAATTAATTCAATTTCTAATTTCATAATTAAAGACGATAAAAGGCTCTAATATGTTCCGTTTTCTTCTCATTTAATGTATTATAGAAAGATAAATACCTTCATATTACGTTTATAGTTGACCATGAAACCAGGAATTCTGTTATGAATAACATCATTTACACATCGCTTGGAATATTAAAGGGGTTTTTAAATGATAGTTTCTTATCATACTATGATTATTATATATATAAAATAACGAGTAGTCAATAATTTATATAGCGTCTCAAAATTTCCACCGGAGCTACAGAATCTAGATATCTTCAGGAATTTTAAATTCTCATAAAATTTATTCATAAAGAGTTTTACTTTCAAAAAAGACCATAATCAAATGAGTATTCGTCTGTATTTAATATACCACCCCTTGACAAATCTGGTAATCGTTGTATCATTATTATTGTTTTTAAATCCACTTTTTAACTTTTTAGATTAGAGATTTTCGTACTCTATAAAAAGGAGGTAAAGCAATGATAAAACCTGTAGGAAGACGAGTGTTGGTAAAGAGAGTGGAGGAAGGTGAGGAGAAGAAGAAGGGAGGAATTATTATACCGGATACTGCAAAGGAGAAACCACAGCAGGGTATTGTAGAAGCAGTTGCAGAGGTTTCTAAAGATGATGACCCAATGCCCGTAAAAAAGGGTGATAGGATTTTATTTGGCAAGTATGGTGGAACTGAGATAGAATATAATGAAGAAGAATATCTCATACTGGAAGAAGACGATATTCTTGCTAAGATTGAGTAATAAGGAGGTATTAAGATGGCTGCAAAAGATATAATTTATTCGCAGGATGCAAGTAATGCCTTAAAAAGAGGCGTTTCTAAACTGGCAAAAGCTGTAAGAGTGACACTTGGTCCGAAAGGTAGAAATGTCGCCCTGGAAAAAAGCTGGGGATCACCAACTATCACAAAAGATGGTGTTACTGTTGCGAAAGAGGTTGAATTAGAAGACCCATTTGAGAATATGGGTGCTCAGATGGTAAAAGAGGTTGCATCGCATACTAGTGAAGTAGCTGGGGATGGAACTACTACCGCTACGGTCCTTGCTGAAGCTATTTTGCAGGAAGGAATGAAGAATGTGGCAGCTGGCGTTAACCCGATGGCCCTCAAGAGGGGTATGCTAAAAGCGGTGGATAAAGTGGTAGTAGAATTGGAAAAAATATCTCAGGAATTGAAGGAAAGAAGGGAGATTGAACAGGTTGCAACTATTTCTGCAAACAATGATAAGGAGATCGGTAAAATTATTGCGGATGCAATGGAAAAAGCAGGTAAAGACGGAGTTATAACCTCAGAAGAAGGTAAAGGGCTGAAAACTGAACTCGATGTAGTTGAAGGTATGCAGTTTGATAGAGGATACGTATCTCCATATTTTATAACTGACCAAGAGGAAATGATATGTGAGCTGGAAGATACGTTAATTCTAATAAATGATGGTAAGATATCTGGTATGAAGAATCTCTTACCTCTCCTGGAGAGGATTTCACAGATGGGTAAACCTCTCCTTATCATTGCGGAGAGTGTAGAGGGTGAAGCACTGGCAACTCTTGTTGTAAACAAACTAAGAGGGACCCTAGGTGCTGCCGCTGTTAAAGCTCCAGGCTACGGTGATAGGAGAAAAGAGATGCTCCAGGATATTGCTGTTCTTACTGGTGGTCAATTTATCTCTGAAGAAGTAGGAATTAAATTAGAGAATGTTAAAATTGAGGACCTTGGAGTTGCAAAGAAGGTAAAGATAGATAAGGATACAACTACAATTATTGAAGGTAAAGGTAAGACTGAAGATATAAAAGGGAGAATACAGCAGATTAAATCAGCGATAGATACAACTACTTCTGATTATGATAAAGAAAAACTTCAAGAGCGTTTGGCAAAACTTTCTGGTGGTGTTGCTGTTATTAAAGTTGGTGCAGCAACTGAGATTGAAATGAAAGAGAAAAAAGCAAGAGTGGAAGACGCACTCCACGCCACAAGAGCAGCGGTTGAAGAAGGTATCATTCCGGGTGGTGGGGTTGGTTACATTAGAACTATCCCTACCATTGAGAAATTTAGTGAAACGCTTGAGGGTGAAGAACGACTTGGCGCCATTATAATTGCTAAAGTGCTCTCTGAACCCTTAAGATGGATTGCAAATAATGCTGGAGAAGAAGGAGTGGTTATAGTTGAGAAAGTTAAATCTGCTAAAGAGAAGAATATAGGATTTAACGCAGAAACCCTGCAACTGGAAGACCTAATGGAAGCTGGTGTTCTGGATCCAACAAAGGTAGCAAGGATAGCACTCCAGAATGCTGTGTCTGTAGCTTCACTCCTTACTACCACCGAAGCTTTAGTTGCAGAACATAAAGAAGAAAAAGAAGAGGCTGCCCCGGGTATGGGTGCTGGAATGCCTCCCATGTAATATGTAAGATAATAACGAAAAAGGGGCAGTATATACTGCCCCTTTTATTTTATAGAATAAAGTAGAATTTATTTAACTTTTGCTACATATAGAATTCTTTTAGTGAATCGGTCAACATTAGAGTGTTCAAAGCACTTAAATGTTCCTAAGGCCTTAAACCCTGTTTTTCGCAAACCTATTATTACTTCATCTTCATTATATCCCCTTTCACGGTGAATTTCATCTACCCGTGACCAGAAATTGCCTTTCTTCACAAATAATGTGAGATGAAGGGTGAGTAACTTATCTTTCCTATTGTAAAGATTCCTCCATACACTTATTAGATCTGTATTTTCGTGTCTGATATCATGTTGTGATATAACTTCAAGACCATAGGGCGTATTCATGTCGAAAATAAAATGACTTTCCGGTAAAAGAGATTCCCATACAGAATAGAAAGCATCTAAGAGGTCTTTATAATTAAGTATATAATTCAGTGAATCAAAAATAGATATTGCCAGGTTGAAGTAACGAGGAAAAGGTAAACTTTTTACGGTTGCATGGATGAAGGATGATTTGGGTAATTTTAGTTTTGCGATTTTTAACATCTCAAGGGAATTATCAACACCTATTGATTTTATACCCCTCTCGAAGAATGGTAGCATTGAATTTCCAGTTCCGCAGGTTATATCTAGCATAGGCACAAGCTTTGCATCAAAGAGTTCTGCTATATCAAGAATATATTGAATCCAATCATCATAATTCACATCCTCCATTAGCATATCATAATATTTTGCAATTTTTGTAAAAGATTTGTTTGAATTACTCAATTATTATTTTATCTTCTTTTAATACAAACTCTCCAATATCTATTCTTGGTATAAATGGGATATAATTTTCTTCTACCATTTCCCAGAGGGAACGTGGAGAATATCCCCTATCCTCCTTAAATCTGAATGCCTGATCTGAGAGGACCTTTGATATACCTTTTATTGCTTTTTCTTTCATAAGCTCGCTCTTCGAAATATTGTAGAACCTGAGCCATAGTTTAAGGGCAACGTCGACTCCTTCTCCAGCAATTAAAGTCCATGTAGCAAATTTAAATGTCATGTCTGGTGCATTCTCTTTCATTGAGGATATCAGGAACCATTTTGAAGCTTCACGATAGTTCTTTGTGAATAGATAGTGAATAAAGCCTTTTAAAAAGGGGATTTCCCAGCTGTCAGGATTCTTTAGCATTCCTTTATTCAATAATTTCATTGAGAGGTCTATCCTTTTCACATCATCAGATAGAAGAATACTTCCAATTGTATAGGCTGGTAGAAATCGAGAATCAAGATCAGTTAGAACATCTAGAATATGATATAGGTAGGGGTATTTCCTATCCGTCATTCGATGTCCTCCAAAATAAACCCCGGCTTCTATCCATATAAAATCTGCAAATAGATTATCAAAACCCAAAGTGATACCTTGAAGGAATTTACCTGACGGAAAGAATAGAAGTTCTTCGCCTTCTCTTCTTGGAATCCACTCAAAACAAGTTATCTCAACAATAACTAGGAGACCAATTAGTACGATAAGGAGTAATACTCTCTTCACTGGTATTCCTTAAGAGAATAGAATATAGATGATAGGATTAGAAGTATCGTTGAATAAAGAACTGAATAAGAGAAAGCCAGGAAATAAGAATTAATCGATATCGGTATATGATAGACTACACTGGCTTTAACGTTGAATACAGAAAAATTTGGCAATATGAAGTAGAGAAAATTTACGATAGGACTTAGTTCAGGCAGCTTCATTACTACAACCAAATCCTTAAGGTAATGGGTAAGTTGTCCTATAAAGAACATCATGAGTGTAAGTATTCCTGCTGTTATTGGCGTGGTGAAACATGAGAGGAATAAAGCCAGGGCATTAAGAAGAAGAAACTCAAATAGAAAGAAGTATAAGGCATTGAGTAGATACCAGTCTACTCCTCCCAGATAGAATCTCGTAAATAAAATGAAAATAATAAATAAGATAAACTGAATGAATATAATAAGATAATATAATCCTAGAAACTTACCAAAAACAAATTCCCAATCCCTGACAGGTTTTGACATTATAGAATATATTGTCTTTCTCTCAATTTCTTGATAAAGGATACGCGTTCCTATGAGAACAACTGTAAATAAGCTAAATAACTCGACCATCCCTAAACCAAAATCCTTAATTATTTTATGCGCCTGCCCAATTGATATAGGGACAAAAATCTTTGAAGCAGCGATTAGTAAAAAGCCTAATATAGATAAGCTAAGAAGGGTCTTATCCCTTATGGATTCTTTGAAGGTATTCACAGAAATAGCGAGTATTTTATTCATACACAGTTTTCATAAAGTGTTCTTCAAGGCTCATCCGTTGCGGAACGACAGAAATGACACTTCCACCTTTTTCGGTTATAAGTTTTATTACCTTATCCCTTTTTTCTTCATCTGAAGTTCTAATGTATGTTACTTCCCCTTCTTCTCTTAAATTGCCATATTTTTTTAACCATTCTTTCTTTTTTATCCCCTCGATTTCAATATCTGTGTATCGGATGTCAGTCTTAAGGATTTCTCTCAAATAACCAATTTTTTTCATCTTACCCTCAATAATTATTCCGACTCTGTTACAGATAGCTTCAACATCGGATAAAATGTGCGAAGAGAGGAGTATGGTTTTACCGGAACTATTAACTTTTTGAATAAGATCTTTCAATTCTTTTCTACCAATAGGGTCGAGACCACTCAATGGTTCATCAAGAATCAAAAGATCTGGATCACCAATAAAAGCCTGTGCAAAACCAATTCTCTGAATCATACCTTTTGAATAAGTAGAAATTCTTCTATATATATCTTTTTTAAGTCCTACTAACTCGAGTATTTCCTCTAACTCTTCTTCTTTTGTATTCCTATCATATAATCTGCTGTAAAATCTGAGTAATTCTATTCCATTGAGATGTCTGTAAAATGTAGGATTTTCAGGAAGGAATCCCATTCTCTTTTTTGCCAAAATCATATCCATTCCTCCCCAAAGCATTACACTTCCAGAACTTGGTTTTAGTAAGCCAGTAATAATCTTTAATACGGTTGTTTTGCCTGCTCCATTCGGCCCCAGTAACCCAAAAGTTTCTCCTTCTGCAACATCCATATTAAGACCATTTACACCAAAAGTTTTCCTTCTCATGAACGGAGAAGAATATATTTTAACAAGATTTTTAATCTCGATTACCTTCATTTCCACACTCCTGCAATCGCTTTTTTACAGGTAGGACATTTATTAGTTTTAATTTTGCTCTCAATAATTGAATATCCTCTTCTCCTAATGAGTAACTCACCACAACCAGGACAATAAGTGTTAGTTCCAGGGTGATCGATTGGGACATTTCCAACATAGGCATAATGAACCCCCATTTCCATAGCCATATTCCTTGCATCTTCCACTGTTTTAAGTGGTGTTCTTGGTAAGTTTTCCAATCTGTATGTTGGATAAAAACGGGAGAAATGAAGAGGGACATCAGATCCAAGGTTTCCAAGCAACCATTTGATCATTTCTTTTATTTCTTCCCTTCCATCATTTATAGTTGCTACTATCAAATATGTTATCTCCAGCCATACACCCCCTTCTTTTAAATCCTTTAAAGTCTCTAGAACTGGTTTAAGGGTAGCATTTGAGATATTTAAATAGTTCTCGTTAGTGAAAAATTTAAGATCCACATTAGCTCCATCAAGATAAGGTATAATTTCCCTTAACGGTTTCTTTTTGATATAACCAGCAGAGTGGTAAATGTTCCTTATCCCATGCCTTTGGGCAATTACTGCAGAATCTATCATATATTCGATGAAAATCGTTGGTTCAGTATAAGTATAGGCTATTGTTTTGATGTCATATTTCTTTTTATAATGGAGTAAATTGTTTATCAAATCCTCGGGAGGGAGTTTATAATTCCTTGTATATTCAGGTTTTACTTGGGAGATCGTGTAATTCTGACAGTATTTACATCGTAGATTGCATCCAGCTGTTGCTATGGAAAAGGCAATAGTCCCGGGTAGGAAGTGATATAGCGGTTTCTTTTCAATCGGGTCAAGGTGAACAGCACATGGATTACCATAAACAAGGGTATATAAACTTCCATCTCTGTTTTCCCTGACCCTGCAGAGTCCTCTTTTCCCTTCATCCAGAATACACTGATGGGGGCAATTTTGGCACTTTACTTTCTTATCCGGTAATTTCTCCCAGTATAATGCAATGCGAGGTTCTACATAACCAAAGGATTCTTTCTGACCATAAGCTTTTAGCGCAAAAGGTAAGGTTAATAATGTTTTCAAAAAATCTCTTCTATTCATCCAACAACATAATATTTAATATTAGTGCAAAGTCAATAAACGCCTATTTACTTCCTAAAAATTTTCTCTCGCAAAGTACGCAAAGAAAATTAGTTAAATAGTTGAATAGTAAAATAGTAAATTAGGGAAATGGGGGATGAAATAAACACTCAATTCATTTACTCATCTACCCGTTAACTGTAATAGTGTAAATATACAATTGACATTACTAAAGATAACTTTATTCTTTATGGGAGAATGACATGATATATTTATTCATCCTGATTGGTTTTATTTTACTAATGAAGGGTGCAGATTATCTTATAGATGGTGGGGTAAAAATCGCAACTATTTTTGGTGTTTCCCCTCTATTCATAGGACTCTCAATCGCAGCAATAGGAACGAGTGCACCAGAAGCAGCAGTATCTATTAATGCTGCGGTTATTGCCCACTCGACTATATCCTTTGGGAATATACTTGGCAGCAATATAGCTAATATCGGTTTAGTGGTTGGATTGAGTGCATTACTGTATACTCTCAGCGGGAGATTGAGCACGATAAAAAATGAGCTCCCATATAGTTTGTTTATTACTTTTATTCTACTCTTACTCGTGCGTGATGATTGGTTTGGTAATAATATACTAGTACTATCACGAATTGACGGTGGTGTGTTAATAATTTTCTTTTTTATATATCTTGTATATCTCTATCGTATGGCTATTTCAGATAGAAAGAAGTTATTATTAGATAGAGGCTTATCATCCATTAAGCATTCTAAAAAGGAATTATTAAAAGCCTCATGTCTAACCATAGGTGGAATAATAGGAGTTGTTTTTGGAGCAAAATTGGTAGTGGATAATGCTATTAATCTCGCGCAATCTTGGGGTGTGAGCGAGATCATGATAAGTGTAACAATTATCGCTCTGGGTACATCACTACCTGAAATGGCTACTTCTATTACAGCGGTGAGAAAAGGCAGATGTGATATAGCTATAGGTAATGTGGTTGGAAGTAACATCTTCAATATCCTATTTGTACTTGGCATAACATCTCTTATTAGACCCATTCAATTCTCTTTGGTTGCCTTTGTGGACCTCATTGTTGTAATATCAATAACTGTTCTCATACTTATATTCATCTTTACGAGCAGGATTATTTCAAAAAAAGAAGGAGGTGTACTCCTTCTTTTCTATCTTGCTTATATTGTTTTTGTGATTTTACGAAGATAATTATGAGAAATTAAAGTTTAGGAGTGAAGTCTACTCCGTCATCTATCTTCTTTATGAATTCTCCTCCAAGTTTAATAGCGTTCTCCAAATCTTTAAGAGATATGATTTCAACAGGTGAATGCATATAACGATTTGGAAAGCTGATGAGGCCAGTGGCAACACCACTCCTTGTTAATTGCATAATATTAGCATCCGTTCCTGTGCCCCTGGGTTCACCACTGATTTGATAATCTATTTTATTTTCTTTTGCTGCCCCAATAATTAAGTCATATATTATAGGATTTATATTTGCACCACGAGAAATAACCGGTCCTTTGTTTAAGAAGATTTCCCCATATTTTTTCTTATCAGTCTTTGGATGATCGGTTGCCGTTGTCACATCAAAGGCTAGTCCTATATCTGGATTTATACCGTAAGCACTGGTCCTGGCGCCACGAAGACCCACCTCTTCCTGAACCGATGATACACAATATAGATTAACAGAAATTTCAGTATCAGTCAAATATTTAAGAAGTGCACCAGATGCGAAGACCCCTGCCTTATTATCAGTGGCCTTTGTTACCACAAGATTATTTGGAAGTTCTACCACCCCGGCTTCATATGTTATGGGATCTCCAATGGATACCATTTTTAAAGCTTCTTTCTTATCTTTAGCTCCCATATCTATCCATAAGTCTTCACTTTTGATGGGTTTATCTCTCTCATCCTTTTCCATCATATGTATTGCTTTTCTGCCAATAACTCCTTTAATCACACCATCTTTTGAATGAATGTCAACCTTAAACCCAGGGAGCAGGGAAAAGTCAATACCACCAATAGTAGAAAAGTATATATATCCTTCATCATCTATATAATTTACCATAAGACCCACTTCATCAGCGTGACCAGAAACCATCATTTTATACTCGCCCTTCCCTTTCTTTAAAGCAATAACATTTCCATGGACATCGGTCCTTACTTCATCTGCATAATCTTTTACAAAATTCCTGTATACTTCCTGCGCTGGTTGTTCAAAACCTGAAGGGCTTGGTGCCATAACGAGTGCTTTAAAAAATTCTTTTAAATCTCTATCCATAATGTTCTCCTTTTTGGGCAATTATATTTTATCCATCATAAAAGTCAAGTTGTTCTTGAAAGCAATATCCTTTTTTAAAAATAGTCAGGAATTTTTTGAAAAGATGAGTAAAAAAAATACTTTTTGCCATCCGAATTCTGTAATTTTGGAATTCGATATAATTTGAATTTTATAATTACAGGAAGTCAGTGAATATGTGGTTAAAAGAAGTTATTTAAAAAATGGTAATCAATCCTTAATCATCTATAGGAATGAAGGGAGTGAATATTGTAGTAGTTTATTTACAAGAATTTTAAAGAATTGATTAAAAATTAAAAAAAACTCTTGACATTATTTAAAATATCATTTATAATCGTTAGATAAAATGGGGGTTGTTAATGAAAATTGCATTAATAGGCTGTGGAACAGTTGGAAGAGGTCTATTAGAGCTAATTAATGAAAAGCAATTAATACTTACCAAAAAATATAATTTGGATCCAATAGTTAGCGCAATCTCGGATCCTGTAGTAGGTTCTGTTTATAATGAGGGTGGACTTGATTTGAATAAAATTCTTTCTCTATTGGAAACCGACAATAATATAAAAAATTATTCCAATGGAATAACAGGTTGGGATTCGTTAAAAACAATAAAAGAATCCAATGCTGATGTAATAGTTGAAGCTACTCCAACCAATCTCGAAACAGGAGAGCCCGGATTAACTCATATCAGGACAGCTCTAAAGTCGGGAAAGGATGTTGCAACAACAAATAAGGGTCCCATTGCTCTTGCATACCACGAGCTAAAAGCTCTAACTTTAAATAACAGATGTGAACTTCGTTTTGAAGGGACAGTCCTTGCAGGAACTCCGGCACTTAACCTTGCCTTATTACCGCTTGCAGGAATCGAAATTAAAGAGGTTAGGGGTATAGTGAATGGAACGACAAATTATATCCTTACGCGGATGGAGTCTGGAATGTCGTATGATGAAGCGCTAAGGGAAGCCCAGGAGAAAGGATATGCAGAAGCAAAACCTGATGCCGACGTCAAGGGATGGGATGCATTGGCAAAAATAATTATAATCGCAAATGTCCTAATGGGAGGAAATTTGAAGGTTGTGGACGTAGAACGGGAGGGAATTGATGGAATTTCGAAGGAGGATGTAGAGAAGGCATTGGGTAATAATAAACACTGGAAATTGATAGCAAGGGCGTGGAGAGGGGATGGAGAAATTAAGGCGAGTGTTTCTCCTAAAGAATTAAGTGAAGACGATCCACTAGCCAGGATAATGGGTGTAACAAATGCAATTAATTTTACTACCGATGTTCTCCGTGAGGTAACGATTAGTGGGCCTGGTGCTGGAAAGAGAGAAACAGGATTTGCACTTCTTTCCGACCTCATTGATATAAATAGATTTAAGGAAGGTTAAATGGCGGAAGATAGAGAGCGATGGGGTTCGAGGTCATCCTTTATTTTTGCTGCTGTAGGTGCTGCAATTGGTCTTGGCAATGTCTGGAGATTCCCATATATAACTTACCAGAACGGTGGTGGAGCATTTCTTATTCCTTATTTTATCGCACTTATTACCGCAGGTATTCCACTTATGATACTGGAGTACGCTGTTGGTCTAAAAACGCAGGGAGCCCCACCTGTTGCACTAAAGAAGATATGGAAAAAGGCAGAATGGATTGGATGGTTTGCTATACTGATTGTCTTTGTTCTTGCGACATACTATGCAACCATAATGTCCTGGGCTGTCAATTATTTCTATCATTCATTTACACTTGCTTGGGGTAGAACTGGTCCGGAGATAAATAATTTCTTTAACAATATATTGTTAGGTAAATCAGGCTCTCCAGGAATTCTTGGTGGAATACAGTGGCCTGTTCTTGCAGGTCTTGCAATAACATGGATACTGATTTATCTCGCTCTATTTAAAGGTGTAAAGACCCTTGGTAAGATTGTTTATTTCACAGTAGGTATTCCCTGGCTCATACTAATCATTATGGTAATAAGAGGACTTACACTGCCTGGAGCAATAGATGGCTTAAACTTCTATCTGACCCCTGATTTTTCAGTTCTCTTGAACCCGAGGGTCTGGCTGGCAGCCTATGGGCAGATATTCTTTACACTATCGCTTGCCATGGGCACACTCATAGTATACGCCAGTTATTTACCGAAAGATTCAGACATCACAGCAAATGCATTTATTACGAGTCTTGCTAACTGCGGAACATCATTCTTTGCAGGCTTTGCTGTTTTCTCCACACTTGGTTATCTTGCCCAATCAATGGGAGTGACTGTCCCTGAAGTAACAACCTCTGGATTGGGTCTTGCCTTTGTAACCTATCCCACTGCTATTAACCTACTCCCCGTTGCATCTCAGTTATTTGGAGCCCTGTTCTTTCTATTACTTTTAACATTGGGCATCGATTCAGCATTTTCCCAGGTTGAGCCTGTAGTAGGCAGTATTGCGGATAAATGGGGGTTTAACAAGAAATGGGTTCTTCCTTCGGTTTGCATCTTCGGATTCATTGTAGGGATTCCATTTACAACGCGGGGTGGTTTTTATTGGGTGGATATAGTTGACCATTTTATTGCAACATATGGTTTAACCCTCGTAGGTTTCCTCGAGTGTATAGTAATCGGATATGTGTTTGGAGCATCTGAAATTAGAGGATATATTAATAGTGTTTCAGATGTAAGAATTGGTCCCTGGTGGGATGTATTTATTAAGTTTATTACACCGATTGTTCTCGGTGTATCCTTCGTTATGCAACTCATCAAACTTATTCAAAGAGGTTATGGTGCGTATCCTATATGGACTGCATTTACAGGTATTGGTTTATTAATTGTATTGCTTATTTTATCATTTGTCTTTTCCAAGAGAAAAGGAGGTAACCCATGAATACCTCTGCAATAGTTATGCTAGTATTTGCTGCGGTTATTTTATATGGTGGGTTAGTCTACTATATGGTAAAAGCAGCAAAAGGAAAACGTCCTAAGCATGAGGAGGAGAGAGAATAATTGTATCAAAAAAGTGTAAAACCTCTAGATTATGGGGGAGTCTGGAGTGAACCACATAAGTGGTTTCTAAAACAAAGAATTGGTTACAAAAAACCATAAAAAGTAGGAGGTTTTATGAAAAAGACTCTCTTGATTGTTGCACTTGTTGTGTTACTGGTTAGTTTATCCGTCAACGGAGCAGCAACTGCAAGGATGGATCTATGGGATGTCTATGACAACTTCTTAGTAAAGGCAAAATATGTGGACCTTACCCATGCATTTATGCCTGATCAACCAGTCTGGCCAGGCTTTGGTAATGCGAAGTTTGAGCCAACAAGGGCTGGTGCAGACCTTGGAGATTATGCAAGTAAGGGTGATGTGTTCACCTATGAAGCTCACGGATTCATTGCTACTACTTATTATATTCCAACCGACCAATATGGAACCCAGCTCGATCCCCCAGCACACTGGGATGCCTACTATGCTACAATAGATGAGTTACCAGCTACATACTGTGTAAGACCATTAGTGGTCATTGATATTTCAAAGAAATATGCTGAGACTCCTGGCTATCACGGTCAGGTAGATGATATAAAAGCCTGGGAGGAGAAACATGGAATGATTCCGGAAGGCTCAGTGGTTATGTTCCGTTCAGACTACTACACGACCTGGCCTGCAAAAGACTTCAATGCAAAACCATTCCCAGGTGTACACATCGATGCTCTTAAGTTCCTGCACAATGAAAGACATATTCTCTTCCACGGACATGAGGCTCTGGATACTGATACGACACCTTCTCTTGAAGGTGAATACTGGCTGATGCACAATGGTTTCTGCCAGGCTGAGGGTGTGATGAATCTCGATAAGGTTCCTGCTAAGGGAGCACTTATTGCAATCGGCTATGCGAAACCTATGGGTGGAGCTGGTGGATATGCGAGATATATAGCTATCTGTCCTCCTGATTGGGAATACGGAGTTTCTGTTGTAGAGGTACCTGGTGCTCCAACTATCAAATACGATAAGCCTCTCGTCTGGGATTCAAAGAAAGGAATGAGGACGAGATAAGAAGTAAGGAGAAAAGAGGCTGATTAAGGTTTATAATGCCAAAGCTCACATTTTTAAATACCTGGCTGAATCCTTTAAGGAAATGGGATTTCCTGCTTATACACTTTCAATCTATCCTAAGGGATAAAGTAGTTTGTTAACCTAGGGAAAAACCTAAAAGGAGGTAGTATGAAGAAACTACTGTTTGTAATGGTCCTAGCACTACTCGTATCTTTCCCACTACATGCAGTTGAAGTAACCTGGGGAGGATTGTTCTACAACTATGCATTTTGGTGGATGAATGCTGATTTTGACTCAAATGTTCCAGCTGAGGGAACTGATGGTGATATGCATTACTATATGCATGCCGATATTAATGCAACAGCGGATTTTGGTGACGGTGTAACTGCTTTTGTGAAGCTTGGTGACTGGGGTAACTATGGTAAGCATCCGATAACAGGAGTAGGACCACTTGGAACACTAGGAATGGCTGTACACATAATGGCAGCATATATAAGTGCACAGAATCTCTTTGATAGCCCTATCGGAATTACTGCAGGTATAATACCCGTGACTTATGATGATATAGCCAATGACGGTGGAGAGGATGGTTTCACGGGTATAAAACTCAACGTGGCTACTGATATGTTAGACATCGATCTCTTTTCTTACAGGTGTGTGGAAAGGGGTGGTATGGGTTATATGATGATGGGAACGATGTTAACACCTCCACCCGATATAGATCTTCATGGTGTATGGGCTACTGTGAAGCTGCCAGATGTTAATATTGAGATCAATGGTTTTGGATTCCTCAGACCAGAAGGCGACGATAAGCCTATGTGGGTTGGAGTTCGTTCTACCGGCTCACCTATAGAGGGTCTATCATATGTGGGTGATTTTGCAATGATGATGGGATCTGATGAGACTACAGATCCAGCTGTTGACTATTCTGGCATGTATTTCTCAGCAAGAGCTAGTTATGTATTTGATCCTGTTACCTTTGGTGGTGGTTACTACTCATTCTCAGGAGACGATGCTACGACTGCGGAAAATGAAGACTACCAAGCTCCAACATTAGGGACATATGCCAATGGTTACTATAAGGGATGGCCAGGATTCGGTACTGCATACACCCTATGGAGTCCTTATGGATTTAATCTCGTACTTCCAGGTATAAATCTCAATGTGATCAATGGAAATATTGGCTTTA
>SOIB01000065.1 GCA_004377355.1 Candidatus Stahliibacteriota bacterium
CTCTATTCTCACCTCCACTTAGACCTTTTATTATCTTGCTCTCAATGCCCAGCACACTAGCCACTATATTATCTAATTCATATCCTATCTTCGGATGGGTTTGTTTAACCAATTTTCCTATCCTGTTAATATTCTCAAGTGAAGGCAAAGGTAAGATTCTAATATCTCCAGCATTTACTTGAGTATTACCGCTAAGTGAACGAAAGAAGTTGTCAATAATGGATGTATTTAATATTGCTGCAATACCATAGGCTTCATGAACACATAACATGCCCTTGATTCTATAAATGTAATTTATGTGATTCTCAATACCTACATCCTCATAGCTAAACTCAGATTTCAATAGCACGCCTGCACATAATCTGCGTTTTTGTTCCTTTGAACTAAATCGCTTTACTAACACATAATTCTTTACAGGTAATATGATAGGCATTGTTTTATCACATATCTGAATAGCTAACTCCTTATTGTTTTTTTCAAAGGACCATAAGACTTTCATATCTTGAATGTTATGCATCCACAATAGGGGAGCTGTTTTCTTCTCATTTATAAATTTAGGCAACAAATATTTCTTGGCACGAAAAGCAACGACGGGTCCGGTAGAAATCTCCAGTCCTATCTCTCTTAATGTATATGGCCAGGCTTCGACAATAGATTGGATGTTAATATCAAGGGATGAAGTGGGTATTCTTATGAGAATATCTCCATTTTTGCGATACATAACATCTTTATATTCGGCCTCAATTTTCCTTAAATTACTAAACAGTTTATCCTTGCTTGTGCTGATAATTATCTCTTTATTCTTTCCGGTTTTCTGTATCGGTTTTCTAACCTTCATAATTATATTTTCTTGAAGGATATCATCTTCATCAAAAATATCTTTCCTAGATTCAAAAATATGAATATTTGTTATCTGGACCTTATTCAAAAACCACTCTCTAAATTTTTTGTAGTATAATCCAGAACAAAAACTCCTCGGAGTGATAAATACCATTTCACCAGTCGGTTTTAACATACTTGCTGATATAGCCATAAACAAAGCATAAATATTTGGCTGCCCAGAGATCAACTCCTTCATCGTTATAGACTGAGGCGAATTCTTATTTAATTTATAATAGGGAGGATTAGAAATTACGAAATCATATAGTTCACACTTATCTCTAAAAATTGGCAGGCTGTATCCATCAGAATACTTTGAATTTCTTAAAATAAAATCTTCCTCAAGAATTTTATACTTAACCTTATGCCCTTTCTCCTCTAGTTCTGATTTACATTTCTTAAGAACTTTTTCCAAAAAAGGCAACAGGTTGGGGTCATTTTCATAAGCATCTATCGATAAAAAGACTTTCTTATCAAAGTTCAGTATACGACTGCAAAAAGCTACACTTAATGTTCCTACACCAGCACCAGGATCCAAAAGTTCAATATTTTGCTTGTTGATATCAAACAAATCTGCCATAAATGAGCTTACTTGTTTAGGAGTGAAAATTTGCCCTCTTGATTTTCTCTCTTTTAAATCACTATTTTGAATATATCTTTCTGTCAGCTCTCCTACATAACTTAACAAGCTATCTTTTATTTCTGCTTTCAGGCTTTTCATATTATCAATTTTCTTTTCTGCTTTATTCTTCTGGCCGTCA
>SOIB01000090.1 GCA_004377355.1 Candidatus Stahliibacteriota bacterium
AACTATAAAATCATCATTGCATCGCCATAGGAGTAGAATTTATAATCTCTGGAAATTGCAGTTTTATAAGCCTTAAGAATCATTTTTCTAGTAGCAAATGCAGAAATTAGCATAATTAGCGTGGAACCAGGTAGATGAAAATTTGTTATAAGATGATTAACAACCTTAAAATTGTAGGGAGGATAGATAAAAAGATTAGTCCTTCCTTTTCCTGATTTAACCTTTCCATTCTCATCTACAAGTGTTTCAAGAACTCTAAGTGTAGTGGTCCCTGCAGCAATTATCTTACCTCCTCTATTAATTGCTTTATTAATTGTTTTGGCGGCTTTTTCTCCTACACTGTATCTCTCGCTTTCCATTACGTGATCTTCAATTCTTTCTTCTTTAACTGGTCTAAATGTACCAGGTCCAACATGTAGAGTAATACTTACTATATCAATACCTTGTCTTTTGAACTCTTTTAGAGTCTTCTTATCAAAATGAAGCCCTGCAGTTGGAGCAGCTACAGAGCCTTCTTTGGTTGCGTAAATTGTTTGGTATCGACTATTGTCTTCTTTCGTAGGGCTTCGTTTTATATATGGAGGAAGAGGTATAGAACCAAACTTCAGAAGAGCTTTATCATCCTCAAATCTTACAATCCTTTCATATGTCTTATCTTCAATTTTCTCCACCCTGCATCTGAATTTATCTTCAAGAATAATGATATCACCTACTCTACCCTTTTTTCCAGGAGAAATTAATACCTTCCATCTTTTATCACTAATCTTCTCCACTAATAGCAATTCTAACTTACCTCCCGTAGACTCTCTAAAACCACGAAATCGTGCAGGAATAACTCTGGTATCATTTATAACCAGGCAGTCTCCTTCTTTTAAATATTGAATTATATCTCGAAATGTTCTATGTTCAAATTTCCCAGATCTGCGATGAAGCACAAATAGTTTTGATTTCCCTCTTTCTTTTGGATATTGAGCAATAAGACCACCAGGTAAATCAAATTGAAAGTCAGATCTTTTCATTTGCCTATACAGAATTCGCTAAATATTCTGTCAAGGACTTCTTCTTCTGTAATTTCTCCAGTCAACTCCTTTAACCTATCAGTTGCTTCCCCGAAATCAAATGCAACCAATTCTAACTCTCCTCCCTCATTCAACAGTTTTAAGCCATTATCAATATATTTTATAGCTTTTTCTATTCCCTCAGCTTGCCTTAAAGTTGTGCATATAACTCCTTCAGAAAAACCATCTGGTAATATAGATGCTATCATTTTTATGATAGCATTATTTAATTCATTAATTCCTGTATGTTCTTTAGCAGATACAAAAACAACTTCTCCATCGAATGGAATTGTGTTTATTCTTTTAGGAAGGTCACATTTATTCAGAACCAGTATATATAGTTTTTTAGAAATAGTCTCATAAATCCTTTCATCAGCCTTGGATAAAGTACTGGATGAATCTATTAAGAATAAAATTGCATCAGCAATGTCTATCATCCTCTTTGCCCTTTCAACACCGAGACGTTCTGGCTCATTCAGGGGGGATCTTATGCCTGCCATATCCATAAATCTGACAGGATATCCATCAATATCAACCATCCCTTCCAGTACATCTCTTGTGGTTCCTGGTTCAGCAGTAACTATTGCTTTGTCTTCTTGCAAAATTGTATTAAAAAGGCTCGATTTTCCAACATTGGGCTTACCAACAATTGCTATCGAAATTCCTTCAATTAGAATTCTACCACCTTTATATGTTTGTAAAAGAGATTCAAGTTTTTCCTTTGATTTATTTATTTTATACTTAATGCCCTCCCTGTCTATCTCAAGATTTTCGCTATCCTCAAAATCAAGAGTTACTTCAAGTAAAGTTTTCGCATCAACTAAAGATTCTTTCAACTTTTCTATCTCATTTTGCAATCTTCCATTAAGGTTTGCCTCGGCAAGTCTTGCCCCTTTTTCTGTTTTCGCATTTACTACATTCAATAATGCCTCAGCTTCCAAAAGACTCATTTTATCATTTAGAAAAGCCCTTCGAGTGAACTCTCCAGGTTCTGCAATACGTGCACCATGTCTGACTAATAAATTGAGTACCTTCTTCGGAATAACAATGCCTCCATGTGTAGAAATCTCTATCAAATCCTCACCAGTATATGAATGAGGTTCTCTAAATACAGAAACAAGAACCTCATCTATTCTTTCCTCTGTTTTGGGATCTACTATCCATCCCAGAATGATAGATCCAGTGGGAGCTTCTTTGATTCTTTCCCCACCGGTAAAAATTTTCAAAACAATAGGAATTGAATCTTTACCATTTATTCTAATCACCGAAATAGCTCCCCTGCCTATCGGTGTGCTTATTGCGCAGATCGTTTGTAAATTCTCAATCATCAGAGTGTATATTTATATATTTTTTATCTTTGAATTTATGAAGTTTCGTACTTCAAAGTATAACGAGACTGTTTCATAATAAAGGAATAATTTTACAAGAAACCTTTTTCTTATAATATCTTATTTCTTAGCAGGAGAAATAACAACCTTTTTTAGATCTGTTTCTCCTATGGTATATGTCCTTACTCCTTCAATATCTGAAATTTCAAGGTGAACTGCCCTTCTAAGGGACGGAGGAAGGGGTTCGAAAATAAACTCTCTTCCCGACCTCTTCACTTCTTCAGCGAAAGCCCGTGCTCGAACCTTTAAAGTATGCTCTTTCTTCCGTCTATAACCTGCCACGTCAATGGTGAGATCTATTGAGTTATCCTTATTATGAATAATCCTGGAAAGAATATGTTGAATAGACTCCAGATTTCTCCCTGATTTGCCTATAAGCAATCCATCCATGTCCTTAGTCTTTATATTGATATACAATCTATTATGTTCTTGTTCTATCTCAACTTTTCCAGTAGTTCCAAGTTTTTCAAGAAAAGTACTTATCTCTTCCTCCACCAATTTAACGCTTTTTGGTTCGTCTACCTTATTCTTTACTTTTATTTTTACGCCCTCTTCCCCATCATATATAACCTTCCACTCCATCTCATCCCTAGATTGGAGGCCAAGTTTCTCCAATCCTTTTTTTATTGCATCTTCCACACTTCCAGCTTCAATTTCCGTCTCATGGTTAACCACAGTTTACCTCCTTACCCTTGCTTTCTTATATACCACTGAACAAATATCATTAAGATATTATATGTTAACCAGTAAAGTACTAGACCGGAGGGAAATGATAGAAAGACAAATGTGATAATAACTGGCATTAGAAATGAGAAAATCTTTTGTTGATCAGTCTTCTGCTGTGGCGAAAGAAAACGCTGCTGCATGAACATCGATACCCCCATCAAGATGGGTAAAATGTAATATGGGTCCTTCATAGATAAGTCCTGAATCCATAAGATAAATGGTGCTCCTTTTAGCTCTATTGAACTGTTTAATACCGAGTATAAGGCAAAGAATACGGGAAACTGTAAGAATAATGGTAAACAGCTAGAAAATGGGTTGATACCGTATTCTCGATAGAGTTCCATCGTCTCCTTATTCATCCTTTTCGGGTCACTTTTATATTTCTCCCGTAGTTCCTGCATTTTAGGCTGCAGATTCTGCATCTTACTCATAGACTTGAAACTTTTCATGGTTATTGGTGAAAGTACCAAAATCATTACTATCGCAAATACGATTACTACAATGCCATAATTATGTAAGTAACGATAAAGAAAATTTATAAAATTATATATAACTTTACTTATAGGTCTAATAAAACCCCATCCAAAATAAATCGCGTCTTCTAAACCCTTTTTTACTGATGCCAGAATAGGATACTTAAGGGGACCGAAATAAAATCTTGAATATGGTTCTGAGCGCATAGAAATGATAGGGTTATCCGGAGATTTGTTTAGCGTAAACTCTGTAATATAATCATCTGGTACTATACCAATAAAGAAATATTTCGTCTTGTAACCACTCCAATCTATAGTGCCTGAAATATCTCTATCTTCCCCTTTAAACAGGTCTCCTTTTTTGATATTCTGAACTTTTTTCCCAACTGAATACACTACTCCACTATATTGAGCTTCCCTTGGGAACTCTTCTCCCGTATCAAAACAACTTATTCTGTGAAGATACTCTGTACGTGGAAAACATTGTATATCTATAAGATATGAATCGTCCCTGAAAAAGTAAACTTTTTTTATCTCTAACGAATCAAGGAGATAAGAGAATGTAACTCTCTTTTCTACTCCAATATCATCAATTTGAACTTCGAATGGTATCATTTCAGTCGGGAACCTGGCATTTCCTTTTATTATTTCTGTAGATAATAATTTGTTTGTTTTATTAAGAGGAGAAAACTTTACTTTATAATCCTTAAGATAGATTGAATCTAATGTTCCCCCTGTTGGATTCAAATACGTGGTTAATAAATTCGTTTCAACAACTACTATTTCCTTCTCACTTATCTCTCGCTCACCAGTGGTATCTCTCTTGGTAAAGAATTCCTCCAATCCTTTTTCCTGAGTAAGAGTTTGTTCCGGCTCTATATCTGTTTTGAATTCTTTCTTTTCTGCTTGTTTCTCCCCCTGTACCGTAATATCCTGTGCAGGCTCCTCTGTTTTCTTCTGTTTGGAGATAGTATAAAACTGGAATATTACCATTATCATGAATATAAGAAGAAATCCAACAATCAGTCTCTTGCTATCTTCCATTTTCTACCTCACCGGATCGTATCCACCAGGACTAAAAGGATTGCATCGAAGGATTCGCCAGATACTAAGAATTAAACCTTTAAAAAACCCTTTTCTTTTAAAAGCATTGACTGCATAAGAAGAACAGGTAGGATAGTATCTACAGTGTCTCGGGAAAAGTGTAGATAGGTACTTTGAATAAAAACGAATAATTGATACCATTAATTTCGCCACAAATCTCCTCCCCTCGCTAACTTTTCAAAGTCCTCCTTCAATCTTTGATAGTCTATATCAAGAGCCTGTTTTCTTCCCCATATAATATACAAGCCACTCCTTAATACCGATGATGCGTCTCTTATAATCTCCCTTAACCTTCGTCTAAACCTATTTCGTCTATATCCACCTTTTATATGGCTTTGAAGACGGATTGAAAATTTCTGGTCATCTCCATCTAAGAAGTAAATTTTCAAATAAGCCCCTGAATAAACTTTACCTTCCTGGAAAATTTTCTTTATTTCTTTATCAGTGGTTATCCTTTTTTTCTTTCCAAATCCACATTTCTTTTCCATCTCATACTCGGCGGATAACTTTATCATATTAAACTCAATGCATACTAATAAGGAAATACCTAATTGTCAACCTTGCATTTTTTATTTTGCATTGGAGCGTAGCGACCTTCTACTCCTTGACATAGTGTGCGAAAAACAGTAAAATGTAGTGGGTTTAAATGTTTCGT
>SOIB01000082.1 GCA_004377355.1 Candidatus Stahliibacteriota bacterium
CTTTATCTTCCCTTACTTCCATTAAGTCGATATCAGGAATATAAGGTTTTATATCCAGAACAGGTGTACCATCTATAATATCTACATTCTGAATGTGTAGTATTCTTCCTCGAACTTTCAGAAGACGAACAACTGATAGACCGATTGGATTAGGTCGCGCTGGTGACCTTGTAGCGAAAACTCCACGTACTTTATCATCATGCGGAGGTTTAACCTTTAATGTTTCAGTATCTCTTTTGTGAAAATGACATAACAAAATAATGTGAGAAAAATTTTCAATACCCTTGAGTCCTTCTTCATATTCAGGTAATATTTCAACGGTTGCACAAACTTCGTGACTGCGAATAGCTTGTCTTGGTGTGCTCTTTTTTTCTTTGAAGGGTGAATGAACAACTCCTATTGGTTTATAACTTATTTCATCCATCATTTTCCTCCATCTCAAGCAATTTTTTTACAAAATAATTTCTGCCATGTTAGATTTAACATCTCTATTGAATATCAATGGAATTACAATAATCATAAGAATTCCAGGCAGAATAATTTGAATTTATTTTTGACTTTTGAATTAAAATCTGATAAATAAAATAAAGCATCAAGTTAAAAATATAGTCAATAATTGTATCTTTGATAGATTCTCACATTCTTTATGACTTTCTTTGTTTTTATTGTTCCCTTCTAATCCTTTTTTATTCTTTCCTACCTTCTCCTTCCAACACCTTTCTCAACACATTCTCCAATTCTTCTGTATTATAGGGTTTTGGAACAACTCCACTGAAACCATATTCCTTAAAGTTTGCCATAACTGGATCATTGAAATAACCACTCGAAACGATAGCCTTAACATCAGGGTCAATCTTTAAAAGCTCGCCTATAGCTTCCTTACCACCCATACCTCCTGGAACTGTTAAATCCATTATAACTGCATTAAAGCCATCACCAGACTGGAATGCCTCCCTGTATACCTCAACCGCTTCTTCTCCACTACTTGCAAACTCAACTTCATATCCGAGTCTCTCGAGCATTCTTCCTGCAACTTCCCTTATTACCTCCTCATCATCCATTACAAGAACCCTTTTCCCAACCTTAAAAGATTCTACCTCTATTTCCTCTAGACTTTCCTTCTCTTCAATTTCTTTCACCACTGCAGGAAGATAAACATAAAAAGTACTACCAACACCCACCTCAGAATCAACATTAATACAACCATCGTGCCTCTGAATGATTGAATAAGCAGTAGTCAAACCAAGACCACTACCACTTTCTTTTGTACTAAAAAAGGGATCAAATATATTTGAAAGATTTTCCTCTGTTATTCCGACACCCCCATCTTCTATCGATATCTCTACATACCTTCCCGGGTCAATCGGTAGATTATTTTCTTCTGAAACAATAATATTAGAGGCACTTACCCTTATGACTCCTCCCTCCTGCATTGCCTGGTCAGCGTTTATAATAAGGTTATTTACAACTTGACTCATTTGATTCCTATCAAATTCAATCATCCATAAATTATCAGGGAAATCAAACTCACATCTTACGTTTGAACCCCTAAGGGCAAATTCAGCTGATTCTATAATTATCTCAGTAATAGAAGCTGTCTCTTTTATTGGTGCTCCACCCATGGAAAATGTTAACAACTGCTGTGTTAATTTCTCTGCTTTTCTTGACGCCTTCTCAGCTTCTGTTAATATCTCGAACGCTTCGCCATCGGGTTCTACATGCGTCTTTGCAAGAGAGATATTACCCATAATACCTGTTAAGAGATTGTTAAAATCATGAGCAATACCACCAGCTAGAATGCCAACAGATTCAAGTTTCTCGGCTTTTTGAATCTCGTCTTCCATTTCCTTATAATCAGTTATATCTCTTACAGTCCCTAAGACTGCATCCTTTCCTTTAAATTTGATAATATCAATGGCCCATTCACCAACTCTAACCTCACCATTCTTTGTAAGCACCCTTGCTTCATAGGTCTTCGGTACACTTTCTCCCTTTTCTTTCCTGACTGCCATCTCCTTTATCTTATTTATATCTTCAGGGTGAATAAGTTCCCAAACGTCCATCCCGTAAAGTTCTTCTTTAGTATAACCTGTGATTTCACAAATCTGATCATTTGCGAATAAAAGTTTGTTATCTCTGTATATGAATACGGCATCATAGCTTTCTTCTACCAAAATGCGGTATTTCCCTTCTGATTCCCGCAACTTTTCAATATCTCGAGCTCTTTTAATTGCTATCTCTGCTTGACGTGCAAATATAATCAATTTTTTAATGTCGGAGTCCTGAAATTTAAAATTTTGTTTCCCAACTGTAATAACTCCGAGTACTTCATTACCGTCGAACATTGGGACAGATATGATAGACTCAAATGCATCCTCTCCCCTGTCAGTATCAGGTATATGTATTGAATAATCTCCTTCATTTCCAAAATTGATGTAAGCACCTTCTCCTGTCTCTGAAACCCGTCCAGATAGTCCTTTACCTAATGGAACTATGTAAGACATAATCTCATCCCGATTCTCTGGAGCATTTGAGTATAGTGGAATTAGAACTTTACGATTTTTTTCCAATAAATATACAACACAATCTCTACCATCAAGAAGCTCTGTAGCACGATCAGCTATCACCTGAATAACTACTTCTAAGTCAACTCCCTCTGCAAGAGCAATAGTCGTATCATATACAGCATGGTATGTCTTCTCAGAGTCTTTTAATGCCTTCTCTGTCTTTCTTCTTACGGTGACATCACGTGCTATTCCCAGAATACCCACAGGCAACCCTTCTGAATCACGGAGGAAATTCAATTTAACCTCAGTCCAGATTGTAGAACCGTCTTTGCATATTAATTCAAGTTCAAGTGTTTGAGACCTATCCCTTTCTTTTTGCTCTCTCTCTTCTTTAGTCTTTTCTTCCTCAAAAGTCTTCATAGCAATCTCAAGAGAAGCAGGAGTCAAAACTTCCTCCATTGTCATAGCTAATCCTTTTTCAACACTGTAGCCCATTATATTTGTTACAGAAGGACTTATATATGTAAATCGGAGATTCATATCCAATATAAAAATGATATCTAAAACATTGTTAGCTAATAAACGATAGCGGCTTTCGCTTTCACGTAATACCTCTTCTGCTCGCTTCCGATCGGTAATGTCTTTATCTACGCCACGATAGCCAATCAAATCACCATTATCATCGAATATCGGAACACCATTGGTCAACATACAAACTTTTTCTCCTTCCTTAGTAATGTTCCAGTTCTCAAGATCAACAATTGGACCCTTCTCAGAAGTTATTTTATTAAAGATTTTACTATTGCGTTCTGCCTCTTCCTCAGGCATCAATTCGAAAGGTGTTTTACCAATGAGTTCTTCAGGTTCATATCCGAGAATTTGTTTTACCTTTCCCGAAGCATACGTGTATCTTCCGTTCTTATCTACCTCCCAAATCCAGTCAGCTGAACTCAACGTTACATCCTCAAATCTTTCTTTTGATTCTTTCAGTTTCTGTTCAGCCATCTTACGTTCAGTGATGTCCTCAATCATACCATCGTAATATTTTACCTCTCCATTTTCGCCCTTTACTGCAACAGCTGATATAGAAGCATATATAGGGGTTCCGTCTTTCTTCTTCAGTTGCAGTTCCTCATCCTTAACAAAACCAAATTTCAATATCTTCTCATTAAATATTCTTCTATCATCTGGATTTTGATATAGATCGGCTACATTAAGTGAGAGAAATTCATCCTTACTCTCAAATTCAAATATTTTAACAATAGCTGGATTAGCCTCTATAAATTTCCCTTTAGGTCCAACAGTATTTCTGTAGATTCCAACATTCACATTTTCTGTTAAGGTCTTGTATTTTTCCTCGCTTTCCAGAAGTGCATCTTCCGCCCTTTTTCTCTCAGTAATATCTTCCAAACTTCCCTCATAATAAAGTAACTGTCCATTCCTATCCCGGACACCATATGCGGTATCCTTCACCCATATAATTTCTCCATCAAAGCGTTTTAATTGCATTTCAAATCCCCGGATAACTCCGTTACGCTCCATCATCTCTATCCATCGTCTACGATCCACAGCATTTACATATGTATCTTTCGCATTAATTGAAAGCAAGGATTTTCTATCAGGGTACCCGAACATTTTAAGTAATGCAGGATTTGCATCCAGTATTTTCCCATCTTCAGCGGTTCTATAGAGGCCAACTGGAACCCTTTCAAACAGTTTCTGATATAGAATAGTTGATTCTTCAAATTCATCATCTTGCTCTGCTCTGTTTAAAATTCGCATTATTGCACTGGATAGACGAACAAAGTGCTCCTGTGATTTAACGATATAATCATCAAGACCTGCTTTTATAGATTCTACAGCTATTTCATCATTGCCACTATCTGTAAACATCACAACAGGAGTATCGGGAAAGTGATCTTTCACAGAATGTAAAACTTTCAACCCATCACTCCAGCTTAACTTATAATCCGTAATTACAAGATTAAAATCTCTATCATTTAAAGCTCGATTAAAACTCTCCTCCCCAAGAATCTGTATAGTTTCAATCCCAGGGAACTCATGCTTCAGCAGTCGTATAATCAAAGACCTATCAAGAGGATTGTCATCTATTATAAGAATACGTAATTTATTATTCATAATATCCTTCATTACTCTGCAATACCAAAAGTGAGGGAATAAGAAGTTTAAGCTCCTGACTCCTTTTATTTGGATAAATTATCTTTTTTGGATATCTGTCGATTCTCTGATTTGATATAGATACTTTTTTTAAAGTTAAATTTCCTTTAAATTTGATAAGAAATAACATCTAAAACTCCTTTATAAAATTCGATAAAATAATATTTTATAAATTATTATATTAAAATAAACATTTCAATACCAATAGTCAAGGTTTCTAACCCCCTATGTAATTCTTATTTATAAAGGATCTAATGGACTATATAACAGAGGATAGAGTAAATATATTTATAATTTTATTGAGTCTTTAGATATAAGATATGTTAATACAATTACTTAATTTTATATAATAATTTTATTATGACTTTATAATTATAAGTTTACTTATGCGAGCATTTTCTTTAATGGATAATCCCCTTTTCCCCACATAGAGAATTGTAGTAATACTACCGGGTTCGCCAATTATGATTGTTGGATGGTAAGCCCCGTTTCTTATAAGTCTTAAAGCTGGTTGGAGAATTATTACATCCTCTTGTGGTATAGATTCTTTTATTTTCTCATTGAACTCAATAAGATATTCACCCTCCCTAAGAGACCACCAGCCATATTTATCTTCTGGAGATATTCTCTCTGGAGAAATACCTCTAATTTCACTTTCCCTATATTCACCACCGCCAAAATCAATATCTCCTCTCTTTAAAAAAGTTAATACCCTTTTTAAGGTAAGATAAACTCCATCTTCTTGAAGTTGCTTCTCTTCATAAACTAAGTCTTCAAGATATTCTATAATTTCACTGCCTTTCCTTTTATTTATTTTTGCCTCCTTTTTTGCAACGAAGACAGTCGATTCGCTCCAAAACCCCACCATGTCCTTTTAATCTCTCGCAAAGCACGCAAAGATGGTTGTTAGTATTAATTGCAAAGGAATGCAAAACTATTTCTGTTTCTCTCAGGTCCCCTCTCTTTATCTCCGGTCTTCTGTCCTTCTGCATTCTTCATTTTGCATTGAATTGATGATTCTGTGGTTATTATTTCCATTTTTAAATAAAATAAGAGATAAAAGAAAAAAATCAAGATAATAAAAGATAAATGAAAACTTAAGTTCTTAATTTAAGATATGTATATGAAGTGGTTGACAAAGGAATAATAGGACAATATACTCACTTGAAATCTATGGTAAATAGAATAAAGGAGGTATTATGAAAGGACAGGTCCTATTCTTAATTATATTAATCTTTTCACCGTCTCTCATAGCCATTGACCAGATGGAATACGCAAGAACTCAGGAAGAAATTGTTATAATAGAGACGGACTTCGGCAATATAGAATTCGCTTTATTTTCTGAAAAAGCTCCCGAAAATGTCGCCAATATTATCAAACTGGTACAGGATGGATTCTATAATGGAACCACTTTTCATCGAGTAATCCCGAACTTTGTAATACAGGGAGGGGATCCTAATTCAAAGGATGATGATCCATCCAATGATGGATATGGGGGTCCGGGTTACTACACTAAAGACGAAATTTCACCTGACCTAAAACACTTAGTCGGAACAGTATCACTGGCAAAGGCAAATCCGGATCAGAATGGTTCTCAATTTTATATATGTTTGAAGAAATTAGGACGCCTTGATGGTAAATATACAATTGTTGGACAGGTATTAGAAGGAATAGAAATAGTTTTTAAGGTGGCAGAGGTGAAAACAGACAAAAATGACCGACCTTTAAAGGATGTTGTTATGAAGAAAGTTTACATGAAGGAGAAAGAAGAGAAAGCTGAAGAAGAAAAGGAAAATATAGAATAAAGGTTAATGGGAAGGGTAAATAAGACTTGGAGGAAAAATGCTATTGTTAAAAAATGGAGAAGTTCATACACCTGATAAGACTATAAAAAACTGTGATATATTAATTGATAAAGGGAAAATAAAAAAAATAAATCCAGATATTGACGCAAAGGGAGCAGAGATTATTGATGTATCAGGTAAAGTTGTTACACCAGGATTTATTGATGCACACTGCCATGTAGGTATATATGAGGAAGCCATAGGTGATCCAGGTGCAGATGGTAACGAAATGACAGACCCCATAACTCCACATCTTCGAGCAATTGACGCAATAAATCCAGCTGACCTTGCATTTAAGGATGCCTATCAAGCAGGAATAACATCTCTATTGACAGGACCCGGGAGTGGTAATGTAATAGGGGGACAGAATGTGATCATTAAAACAGCAGGTTCTCCTATAATTGATAATCGTATTATCCTTGATCCAGCCGGCATGAAGATGGCTCTCGGTGAGAATCCCAAACGTGTTTACAGTGAACAAAAGAAGAGTCCTACAACCAGGATGGCTAATGCAGCACTCTTGAGGGAATCACTCAATAAAGCAGAAGAGTATATAGAAAAAAAGAAAAATAGAGATAATAAAGAAATAGGGTTTGATGCAAAATCTGAAGCCCTTTCAATGGTAATCAAAAAGGAGATTCCAATCCGAGGACATGCGCATCGTGCAGATGATATTGCAACCTTTATAAGGATACGTGATGAGTTTGATATAAATCTTGTTATAGAACATGGGACTGAATCACATCTAATTGCTGATTATATAGCAAGAAAAAAGGTTCCAATTGTAGTGGGACCATCACTATCGGCACGTGTCAAGGTAGAATTAAAAGAAATCACATTCAAGACACCGAAAATTCTCTTTGAGAATGGAGTTCTATTTGCAATAATGACAGATGCTCCAGTTCTTCCAATAAATTCACTCCCACTAATGGTCGGTTATTCAATAAAGGAAGGGCTACCATGGAAAGAAGGACTTAAGTCAGTAACATCTAATGCAGCAGAAATTTGTGGTGTATCAAATAGAATAGGTTTAATAAAAAAGGGAATGGATGCTGATATCGCAGTTTTTAAAGGAGATCCTTTCTCAATAGAAGGTAGATGCGTCCTCACTATAGTAGACGGGAAAGTAGTAAAATAAGAGGGTAGAGGACAATAAAGATAAAATATATAGATTTTACTTTTAAAGACATCTCTTAGGTTGAAATGCGGAAGAGGGGATTTGAACCCCTACGGCTTAAAAGCCACTGGACCCTGAACCCAGCGCGTCTACCAGTTCCGCCACTTCCGCTCATTCAAATTAGAATATACCCGGTAGTTTTTTACTGTCAAGTGTCGAAAGAGCTGTATAATGAATATCAAAAGTATGATAAAAGAAAAGGCGAAAGATATTGGTTTTGACCTTGTTGGTGTAACCGACCTTTCTCCCTCTAAATATAAAAAAGAATATGAAAATTGGCTTCTTAAAGGAATGCATGCTGATATGGATTATTTAGTAAAGACAAAAATGGTAAGATTATCTCCATTATTAAGATACAGATGGGCTAAGAGCATTTTAATGGTAGGAATGAATTATTATCCGGGACAGCCACTAAATTCTAAAAAAGATAAAATTCTTATATCCCGATATGCAATGGGCAGGGATTATCACGTTGTTTTGAATGAGAAGTTATTTGAACTTTCAAACTTTATAATCTCCACAACAGGAGTCAGACAAACAAAATATTATACTGATACAGGTCCACTTCTTGAGAAGGAGTTAGCCCAGAGAGCTGGTCTAGGATGGATTGGAAAAAATACCATTCTTATAACAGAAGAGTTTGGGTCATGGATTTTCCTCGGAGAAATATTACTGGATATTGAAGTTGAGCCTGATGAACCTGGTAAAGATAGATGTGAAGATTGTGATTTATGCTCAAAATATTGCCCCAGTCAGGCGCTAATCCCATCCTATATACTGAACAATAACCTTTGCACTGCTTTTCATACAGTAATGAACAAAGGAAAATTGCCTGATTGGTTTCCTTCTTCTGGCAATCCCTACATATTTGGATGTGATATCTGCCAGGAAGTGTGTCCATTCAATAGAGATGTTAAGAGGACAAAAATAAGCGACTTTCTGCCAAGAGAAAAGCTCGTAAATCCTGATATACAGTGGCTCTCTGGATTAAAAGAAGAAGAGTTTAAACATAATTTTAAAAATACCCCTGTTGAATGGTCAGGATTCGATATCTTTATGAGGAATGTAAATGCATTTTTAAAGAAAAAGCATGAATATATTTAATATTTCGGTTGTTTATGTAACAAAATGGAGGTTTGAATGAATAAACTGTGGATATTTCTTACATTGCTCCTATTTTTCTCTGGGTGTGAAGGAAAGGCACCGTCAGAAAGGATATCTAAATTACAGGAAAGAATTGATGCAATTGCTAAAAAGGTTGAACAAGGCGAAGGATTAAAAGCAAGAAAAGAGACTAAAGATATTGAAATTTCTATCAAAACTCTAGAAAATAAACTCGATGAGATAGATAAAGAACTCAAAGAAATCAATAGAAGATTAGATGAGTTGAACAAAAAATTTACAGCTCATCTAGAGGAACTGCACTAACAAGTTAACCGGAAAAGAGTCAATTGATTAGTAAACGTAATCACAGATTCACTTATCATTCTTGGACACCTCATCCAGTCATTGGATACATTGTAGTTAGAAAAACAATCCAATATTCGCAATCCCTTTTTATATTAAGGTGTACCATGATTATTGAATAGCTGTGTAATGATAGTTGTTAGCTTCTTCTAAAAATGTCTATAACCCCGTGGTGGAGTAATCTTTCCGTCTATATAAACCCCTTCCCCTTCTGATACACTACCAATTAGACTAACGAAATCCTCCTGTATATCATCTGGTGATGTAAAAAGTAGTTCAAATTCTTCTCCAGATGTCAAAACTGTTTCCATTAGATCTAGAGAATTTTGTTTAGCAAAATCCATACATTCGGGACATATAGGAATTTTTGCTGATTCAATATTTAGTCCCTTCTTACTTTCATCTGCTAAATGATTTGAGTCAATAAGAAACCCATCTGAGATATCAATCATTGATGTGATATTATAATTACTATTTAAGTATAACCCTTCTTCACATCTTATTCCTGGTCTTAAATGATATTTCTTTATAGGTGAATCGATCTTATTCTCTAATGCATATAATCCCATCTTTGAACCACCTATATTACCTGTAATATAAATTAAATCACTTGATTTTGCCCCAGAGCGACTAACAGGATTATCTGATTCCCCACCTACAGTTATACTCAAAAACAAGACAGGGGAGTGAAATGTATCACCGCCTATCAGTTTCAATGAGTATTTATCTTCTAGTTCTTCCATACCATGAATCAATAACTTAACATCACCTAAGGAATCATCACTTCTAAGCCCGAGATTAAGCAGATACCAGAGGGGTTTACCTCCACAAGCGGCTATATCAGAAAGTGCGGAAGCTAAAGCTTTATAACCAATTTCCTCATAAGAAAAGAAAGAGGGAGTAAAATGTACTCCCTCTATTATTGAATCGGTTGTTAATAATTGTCCCTTTTCAATTGCTACATCATCACCTAACCAACTTCTTTTCTTTCTTAGAGTCTGGATTACCAGTCTTTCAAGGTCAAAAGGAATATTGCCCAGCTCCTATTTTAACAATATTTCTTTATTTTACTGCGTTTTTTAGACTTTTACCGGGTCTAAAAACTGGGACATTCCTCGCTGGAACTTTAACAGTCTGTGAAGGATTCTGAGGATTTCTGGCGATACGAGCTTTTCTGTGCTTTACATCAAATACGCCAAATCCTACAAGAACAACACGATCTTTCTTTTTCAACGCGTTCATAATGTTTTTGGCAAAACTTTCAACCATCGCTTGCGCATCCTTTTTCTTACAACCTACATCCATCGCAATTTTATCTATCAATTCTTTCTTGTTCATATAAGCCTCCTTGTAATGTTTTATGTTATTATATAATGATTTAAGCACTATTTACAATTATGTCAAGGGTATTTTTTATTTTTTTGAATATTGTAAATTTTTTTTGAATTTTAAAATATTTGCAATATATAGGTTGTAGATGATATTTAACAAACTATAAACCCTTTTTTGACATTATTATAGTTACTAATAAAAGAACCTATTATATATATTAACATCTTTTATTTGTTAAGGTTATTATATGATTTTTAAAGTAATTATATAGAATTCACTGGATTTCCTAAACATCATATTCCTTAATGATTTTTAGAATCTCGGCTGGGGACTGCGATTCTCTTAAGGCTGTTCTGAATTCCTCCTGCCTGCACATTCGTGAAATCCGTGCAAGAACATTGATGTACTTTTTCTTTGCCTCTTCTGGTGCAACAATAAGGAATACAATATTAACGGGTTTCCCATCTAATGACTGAAAGTCCAATCCTTCTTTGACAATTGCGATAACGAGAAGGAGGTCCTTTACCGCCTCTGTACGAGCATGTGGTAGGGCTATACCTTCCACTACACCCGTACTTTCCAACTCTTCTCGTTCCCTGATTTTATCCAGGATAGGTTCTCTTGTCACTACCAGTCCCTTACCCAATGTTTTATCCACCATTATCTCAATCAATTTAAATTTATCCTCAATTTTATCTAAGATAAGAATTAAATCTTCGTCCAAAAGTTCTTCAATCATTATCAACCTCCCTCTTTTTCGATGAGAACAGGACAGGGTATATACTCAATCAACTGCTCAATTAGTCTCACATATTTTCTTCCACCTATTCCTTCTCCTCTTCTGTGCCCAACAATTAGAAGATCAATCTCCTTGTCCTTTACGAAGGTACGGATTACCTCTATTGTGTTTCCCTCTTCTAAGAATAGAGCTGTTTTCACTCCACTATCTACAGCTTTTTCCTCAAGATGATAGAGATATTTCCATCCTTCCTCCTCAATCTCTATTGCTGTGTCAATTTCATCCTTTCCTCGTAAGTTTGCAACCTTCCTCACCGTTTCCTTATCTACAATGAATAGGGCAAACAATGTTGCTGAAAGGCTCTTACTAAGCTCAATAGCTCTATTCCATGATGTTCTTGTCTCCCCTGAAACTATATATAACAGAATCCTTTCCATTATTATTGCCCCCCTCGTTTCAATCTCTTACGCCTGAAGAATTCCTCTCTTTCTTCTTCTTCCAGTGTCTCTTCTATATATTTAATCTCTTTTTTATAGTGAGGTATAAATATATTCTTAAGTGCATTCACCCTCTTCTGGGTCTTGTTAATTTCCTGCCCTAACCTCCAGAGGAGAACTTCTCTGGCTGCCCACTGTGCAATAAGTTTCACCACCTCTTTAAATCTCAAAAATGCTTGATCAAAGTTATCATCGGTAGACTCTAGCGACACTTTGAGACCTTCTTCCGGGACATCAACTAGAAGCTCTGGAACAGAAATACCCATAATAGATCTCATTCTAATATCTATGGATGGCTCTTCACTTCTTTTAGAAAACCTCCTCAATCTTCCTTTCCCCATAGAAACAAATGTGGCTTCAAGTATCCTGTAAGCCTCTATTAATTTCTCTGTAACTCCCTCTTCCATATCCTTATAACCTTGAACATTATGCATAAGCTCCATTATAAGAACTTCTCTCTTCTCATCCAGAAGTCTGTATCCTTCAACTACTATAGATAATTCTTCCTTTAACTTCAAAAGAGCACTATAGGTGGGTGGTATTGCCATTTATTTACTCCAGTATTCCTCTATTTCCTCTTTAGATACCCTTGCTAACTCTGATTCAGGAAGGTTACCTAAAATCTTCCAGCCTAATTTTAATGTATCTTCAATCGATCGGATTTCAGTTTTCCCCTGATTTAAGAACTCTTTTTCAAAAGCATCCCCGAATTTGATATAACTACGGTCCGTTTCGGATAATTCTTCTTCACCAATAATGGTGGCAAGTGATCGAACCCTCGCTACACGTGAGTATGATGCATATAACTGACTGCAAAGGTTTGGATGGTCTTTCCTGGTATGACCCTCACCTATACCATCTTTCATGAGACGTGAAAGAGAAGACAGAATATCAATAGGAGGATAAATTCCTTTTTGATGTAATTCTCTTGATAAAACAATCTGGCCTTCAGTTATATAGCCAGTAAGGTCTGGTATCGGGTGTGTAATATCATCGTTTGGCATTGTAAGTATTGGTATTTGTGTAATAGAACCTTTCTTCCCTTCAACCCGACCTGTTCGTTCATAGATTGTAGAGAGGTCACTATATAGATATCCAGGATATCCTTTCCTGGAAGGAACCTCTCCCCTTGCTGAAGAAACTTCACGAAGGGCTTCACAGTAATTCGTCAGATCGCTCATTATCACAAGGACATGTTTATTCTTCTTGAATGCAAGGTATTCTGCTACAGTTAACGCACATCTAGGGGTTATTAGACGCTCTACTGAGGGACTATCAGCAAGGTTAAGGAAAGTAATTAAGCGACCAAGAGCTCCACCTTCTTCGAACTTTCTTAAGAAGAATGAAGCATCGTCAGCCTTTATACCTAATCCTGCAAATATAATATAAAAATCCTCTTCCTTTGAAATCTTTGCTTGATTGACAATCTGTGCAGCTATCTCATTATGTGGTAATCCCGAGCCAGAAAATATTGGCAGTTTTTGACCACGGATAAGAGTTGCAAGTCCATCAATTGCCGAGATACCTGATAAAATATTATCCCGTGGGTATTCCCTTGCATCTGGATTTAAAGGATACCCATTGATATCTCTTTCTTCCTCGCCAACAATATCTCCTCCACCATCAATAGGAATACCGAGTCCATCAAAGGTTCTTCCCACCATTTCCTCTGATACGGGAAGTTTCATTGAAGACCCTGTAAATCTAACTCGAACTCGCTCTCTATCTATACCAGAAGTTCCGGCGAATATCTGACACACAGCTCTTTCCCCTTCCACTTCTAAAACTCTCCCGAGCCTTTTCATACCTTTCTGTTCTATTTCAATCAATTCACCAAAACCCACACCCATAACACCGTCCACAATAAGGAGGGGACCAATTATTTCACTGGCACCAATATGTTTTTTTATATATATACTATCCATATTCACTCTTTAGTCTTTCAAACTCCTCTTTTACTTTACCTTCCAATTCATCGAACTTATCGGTCTTTTCATTTGGGATTTCCATTCCCATTCTCTTTATCTCTGAAAAAATAGGTAGCTCAATGATTTTAAAGAGAGGGACACCTCTTTCTAATAAATCGAGTGCACCTTCTCCAAAATCCAGAATTATCTTTATCATTCGATATTGCTTAGCAGGGCTACAATATGCATCAACTGATAATGCATTTTGTTGCAAGAATCCCTCTCTAATAAGCTCTGCTTCTTTAAGAGTCAATCTCTCTCTTTCTGGTAGAGCTCCTTCTCCTACCAGTTGAACAATCTGAAGAAGCTTTTTTTCTTCATGAAGTACCTCCATCACCCTCCCTCTAAGTTCTCTAATCGGGACATCTTGCTCCTCCCACCAGGTGCTAATTTCATCAAAATATTCTGAATATGAATCGGTCCAGGATATTGCAGGATAGTGCCTTGAATATGCTAATCTTGTATCAAGGACCCAGAATGCTCTAACAAATCTTTTTGTGTTAGTTGTTACTGGCTCTGAGAAATCTCCCCCGGGTGGAGAAACAGCACCGATTATTGAAACGGACCCAACTCTACCCTCTGCAACCTCCATCCTACCGCCCCGCTCGTAGAATTCCGCCAGACGAGTTCCAAGATAAGCCGGATACCCCCTCTCAGCTGGCATCTCTTCCATTCTACCTGATATCTCCCTTAAAGCCTCTGCCCATCTTGAAGTCGAATCTGCCATAAGTGCTACATCATAACCCATGTCACGGTAATACTCTGCTATTGTAATGCCTGTATAAATGCTTGATTCCCTTGCCGTAACAGGCATATTGGACGTATTAGCTATTAGTATTGTCCTTTCCATAATGCTCTTTTTTGACCTGGGATCCTTAAGGAGGGGGAACTCTTCTAAAACTTGAGCCATCTCATTTCCCCTCTCCCCACAACCAATATAGATAATTATATCCGCATCAGCCCACTTAGCAAGTGAATGCTGTGTTACAGTCTTTCCTGTTCCAAATCCTCCAGGGATTGCTGCAACACCCCCTTTAGCAATAGGAAAGATAAAATCAATAACCCTCTGACCCGTGAAGAGTATCTCTTCAGGTGGAAATCTCTTCCTGAAGGGTCTTTTCTTCCGTACTGGCCATCTATGGAATAGACTCAATTCCTTCTTTACACCATCTTCCCCTTCTACTATACATATTGGATCATCTACCTTATAGGAAGAAGCTTCAATTATTTCCACCACCTTTCCCGATATTCCTGGCGGGATTAGAATTTTATGATTCACGATACTCGTCTCTTTAACTACTCCAATAATTGTATTAGAATGGACTTCATTACCTTCCTTTAAGTGGATATCTACATCCCATTCCATATTTCTTGGTAATGGTGGAGATTTTGCACCTCTCTTGATAAATATACCATGTTCTTTCTTAATTATAGTCAGGGGACGCTGGATACCATCGAAAGTTTGACTTATAAGACCCGGACCTAATTCAACAGAAAGTAGACTACCAGTCCCAAAAACCCTGGCTCCAGGACGAATTCCCGTTGTATCTTCATAAACTTGAATTACAGCCTTATCTCCATTTATCTCAATAACCTCACCAATGAGTTCCTCATCTCCAACCCTTACCTCTTCATTCATCACAATATCATAAGTTTCCTTTGATACTACAATCGGACCGGAAATTCGAAAGATAGTTCCTTCACCCATTTTCTTCACATAATATTGAAACAATCATGTTCTTATTTTCACAAATGAGATTCTCTGCAAGAATATTAAACCTGAAATCATATTCCGTCTTTTCTCCTCTTAAGAGAAATCCGCTCTCTATAGGTTCGATTATTAAACTCAGATTTTCTAATTCTTTCACTATTTCTTCATAGATTTTCTTATCTCCTTCCCTTGTAACTAATACCATTTTTTCTTTTTCAGTATGAATAATTTCCTTGCATTTTGATTTTACCCACTCTCTAAATTCATTATTTTTAAGCATTTCTATAAACTTTTTCTCTAAATCCTCTTTTAAACATTCTATTATCTTCTGTCGAATAGTCAGGTATTCTTTCTTTTCGTCTATCATTTTTTCTGAACTTATTCTCTTCTTCTCTATTCCCAACAATTTTTTACCTTTATTTTGTGCCTCTTCCTCTATTTCTCTTGCCTCTTCTCTTGCTATTTTGATTATACGTCCCTTAGCCTTTTTTGCCTTGGAAACTAACTGGGTTGCTTCATCGTAAGCCTTATCCAGTATCTTTTTTTCTAATTCCTTTATACCTTTCTTCATATCCTTATAGATAATACACGGTTAATCAATTGCAATGCCTTTCCTCTTTCTTTCCAACCATCACGGCTAGGAATTTCAACAACAAGTGGCATACCTCCTTCACTCTTCTGTTTCAGAACCTTCTCTCTTATCAGTTCAGCTTCACGTTCCGTAATTAATAAAAGTCCCAAATCCTCATCCTCAAGGGCGTTCGAGAATTCTCTCTCTAAAGACTCCTTATCATCTGCCACAACTCCCGATACTCCTGCAAGGTCAAAGCCAAGGCAGGTGAATTCATCACCAATAAATTTTATCTTCAT
>SOIB01000067.1 GCA_004377355.1 Candidatus Stahliibacteriota bacterium
ATTCCTTTTGCTATATCTGCAGCATGAATTCCAAATGCCCCTCCTCCGCCCACCAAAAGCGTAGTACGGGGATCTATTCCCCCTCTAATTGCGAGATCCCTTAATGAAACAATCATATCATAATTAATTATAGTATAAATTCGACTAGCTCCCTCTATGATATCAATATTGAGTTTATCTGCAATCGTATTTTTTATAACTCCCTCAGCTTTATCCAAATAAATCTTCATTTTACCTCCAAGAAAATATTCTGGATTAAGATATCCCAGTACTAAATTTGCATCAGTTACGGTAGGATCTGTTCCTCCAAATCCATAACAAGAAGGACCAGGATCTCCTCCAGCACTTTGAGGACCCACATGTAGATATCCTGCAGGATCAATCCAAGCAATGCTTCCCCCACCAGCGCCCACACAATCAACATCTACTGTTGCAATACCAATTTTATCGCCACCAACTTCCGATGGGTTTATTTTTGCATCTTGCGTGAGATTTATTTCACCATTCTTTACGAATGCCATATCAAAACTTGTACCTCCCATATCTACACCAATAACATCATTTCTATCTCTTTCCAGCGTTGCCAGATATAATGAAGCCACCGGGAGCATGCTTGGACCAGATCCTAATGTTAGGATTGGTTTATTTATTAGTTCAGTCGAATTTAAAACGCCTCCTGATGATGTTATTATGAATAGATTTCCTTTAAATCCACTTTTTTTAAGGGAATTTTCAAGATCTAACATATATTTGCCAATTACTTTTCTTAAGGAACTATTTATAACCGTTGCTATGAATCGCCTATATTCACGAATTATGGGATTAACAATATGACTGCAATCATAAGGTATTCCAGGCCATTCTTCTTCAATAATCTGTCCTATTCTTTTTTCATGCACGGGATTTGCAAATGACCATAAAAGACAAATAGATATTGCATCTACATTCCATTTTTCAAATTTTTTAATTGCCTCTCGAACTTCTCTTTCATTTAGGGATTCTTCAATCTCACCTTCTGAATTTATTCTTTCACTGACAGGTAGAATTAAATACCTAGGTACAAATGCAGGAGGATAATCAAGCTTCCAATTGAATGGTTGCTCTTTTCCACCTTCTCTTCCATGCAAGATGTCTCTAAAACCCTTGGTAGTAATAACTCCTACCTTACCAGTTTTGCCTTCTATTAACGCATTAGTGGTAGCAGTAGTTCCGTGAACGATAGAAATCGTATCATTAAGCAATTGTGAGATAGAAATACCGAGGTTATCTGCAGCTAGTTTTATATCGTTCAGAACTCCTTTAGTTAAATCAAATGGAGTAGTAATCGTTTTAAATGTTCCTATATTCCCTGTTTTTTCGTCAAGGAGTACCATATCTGTAAAGGTTCCTCCTACATCAATGGAAATTCGATACTTCATATTTTCATCTCACTTTTTTCTTATGTTTTAATTCTATTCTAAGTTTCTCAGTTGCGGCGTGATCAACTTCAATTTTGTCAGGATTATCAATATTCCTTAATATCACACCATATACTTCTCTCGCTTTTTGAGCAGAAACCCATTCATCCCTTACTCTTATTTTTACGAGTTCAGGATCTCTTTCTAATGGATCACCATACCCTCCTCCTCCTCCAATAATGGATTTGATGTACTCACCTTTTTTGATTGTTTCAATTCCCATTATAGGAAGGATAATTTCTTCTTCTTCTCCAGTTGTAGACATTACTAATTTAGAAGGAATATTAGGATGACCTGATTTACCTCCTAAAACACCTTTAGCAGGAAATTTAAAGCCATCACATACATAGCTGAGTATCATTGGATCTTTTCTTGGACCAAAAATTACTGTTCCACTTGGAGAACCGTCCCATTTACCAGCTCCACCACTATCCGTTAAGATTCCATATTCTTTAAAAATTATTGGAAATCTAAGTTCATCTAATTCCAAGCTATCCATATAGAGTACACCTCCAGTTGCAGGAATATCAAACATAACCCATCCATCATGACCATATACTCCTGGACCTCCTGCACTTCCACCATCGATCATCGGTTGATTAACATAATTAATTTCATCAGGGTGACCAGGATACCGCCAATCGTATCCAGATATCACTGCCGCAGTTATTGGCATTCCTGGATTTCCTTCAGCCATCCCCCAAGGAGGTCCTAATTTTGCAAATGCTGATGAAACCATGATAATTAACCTATCAGAAATATTTGTAGTGGAAACAGCAGTACTCGCAGGATATCTAGGTATTCCTACAATTTTACCTTCCTCGACGAGGACTTTAATTCGTCTTAAAGCCCCTTCATTGTGAGGTAAATCGGGACTAAGGTTATTAAATATACCCGTATAAGCTCCTGTTAATGTAGTAGCATGACATAGATTGAAACCAAAGGGTTGATTTTCTATATTATCTCTTAGATCAACAGTTATAAATGCTTCCTCTGGCTCTATTGATATTTTAACTTTCAAAGGAATTCCATCAGCGACGGCTGGAGTTATAGCAGGTGGCTTATACGGACCATTAGCAAACATTATTGGGGGATCATGTGTTATCTCGTTTTCAATAGTTATTTTGGGCATTTTTTTAATTTCCTCAATCATTAACTTTTCACTATAATCAAGCCATTCTTCAGTGAAATTTTTAAGAGTTTCAACACCGTACGTCTCACAAAGTTCAATGATTCTTCTCTCACCTATTCGAACAGCTCCAACTTGCGCTAAATAGTCCCCATACCATTGATCTGGTAACCGTATTTTCATCCTGCAAATTCTAATAATATCTTCAAGATCTTTATAATCACGTTGTACTCTCACACAGGGAAAATGAATACCTTCCTCATAAATCGATGTTGCTTGATGTGGATATGTTGTAGGAATGGGGACGCCTATATCCGCATGATGGGCTCTATTTACAGTCCAAAATACAATCTCATTATCAAAGAACACAGGAACCATCATTGTAATATCAGCATGATGATCATTACCCGTATAAGGACAATTGTTGAAAATGCAATCTCCTGGTGTTAAGTCATCGAATAATTTCATAGTTTCTTGAACAGACATATGAATTGTTCCCAAATGAATAGGAAGGCCTTCTTCTATCATGAATAATTTCCCATCTCCAGTTATTATTGCTGAAGAAAAATCTCTTGCGGTATTTATTACTCCTGAACGAGCAGATCTCATCAATGTAAAGGTCATTTCCCGAGTAATTGTTTCAAACATCCTTGGTAATATTATCATTAGATATGGATCAACATTTTCATTCGTATTATTACTCACATTTTCTCCCTCATATTCTCACAAAAAATCTATCTCTCTAATGGAAATTGAAAAGAAATAAGACTTAGATAATAATTTTGTATCCAATAAAGAACATTGTTCATTAAAAGGTACCCATAAGATTTAAAGGTTTCGTTATGTAAAAAGGATAAAAATCCTTTAAAAGGGTGTAAAATTGTGTTATGGAATCAATTGATATTAAAATTATTAATTCTAACATTTATTACATCTAATAATGAATTTAAATGAATTTTTTTCTACTAAAATTAATTTTCTATTTAAAAATGATTATTTAAAGTAGGAAATGAGAAATCATAATGAAATATTTTATAAATATAGCTAAAACAACGATTTAATCAAGAATTAAAAATATCAACGCAATATGTAGGAATATTATTCTTTCTATCGGCAAACTTTAAATAGTCTCACTCATATTTTTAATGAACTGTGTTCATTATTATAATAAAATTTTTATTTTATGGAATTAAAAGATTTTAGATAGTAATTATAATAAAAAAAGAGAAGATATAATGAACCTGAATGAACTTAAAGAATATTGTTGGAAATATGCAGATACTTACGATTATTTGGAGCATGTAATGAAAATGCCCCCTTGTATCATAGTATGTGCAGTTAATGGGGGAGTACAGGGTAAAGAATATAATCCTGCGATACCTGAAACGGCTGATGAAGTTGCAGAATCTGTTTATGGAGCATATAAGGCTGGTGCTTCAATGGTGCACATTCACGCGAGAAATCCCGAGAAACTTTGGGGGGCGGCAACGAAAGCAAAATTATGGCTTGAAGTCAACTCTAAAGTGAGAGAAAAATGTCCTGATATCATCATTAACAATACCACGGGAGGAGGGCTAGACAGTACAATGGAAGATAGGCTATCTTGTTTGGATGCAAATCCCGAAGTAGCATCTTTAAACTTAGTACCCGATATGAGTAAATACAAGATGAAAGCACGAGATCCTCCTTTACTTCATCCCCATCCGGAGTTATCATTTGATGAAACCACGCCATTTTCCTATGAAAACATTAGTCATTTTGCCCGAGAAATGAAGAATAGAGGCATCAAACCTGAAATGGAAACATATCATCCTGGAGGGGCATGGGTCATTAACGATTTAGTTCAACAGGAATTAGTAGAGAAGCCATATTGGGTTCAAACTGTTATGGGATATCAAACTTCAAGTTATCCCACCGTGGAAAATGTAATACATCTTCTGAAAGAACTTCCTGAAGATTCAATATGGTTGTGCTCTGGAATTGGCCCCCATCAGCTTCCAATGACTACATTTGCGATCATATTAGGTGGACACGTAAGAGTGGGATTGGAAGATAACATTTACTATAATCGTGGTGAGTTGGCAAAAAGTAATGCACAATTGGTTGAGAGAGCTGCTCGACTTACTAAAGAATTAAATCGTGAAGTTGCTACTCCAACACAAGCTCGGAAAATGCTAGGACTTTCGCAAAAGCCATCTCAATATTAATTTTATTATCTCAAAAAAATAAAAATGGAAAGTGAAAAAAATGCCTTTTATAATGCCCAGCCCAAGAACTGGAATAATGCCTAAAATTCACGATACCGTGTTTATTGCTCCTACAGCAGTAATCATTGGTGATGTAACAATTGAAGAAAACAGTAGTGTATGGTTTGGTAGTGTTTTACGCGGAGACATTGGATCTATAAGAATAGGGAAAAATGTATGCATTCAAGATATGGTAACAATTCATAACGAGGAGGAATCATTTGTAATTATCGGAAATGACTGCACAATAGGTCATCACGCAATGATTCATGGTCCTTGTATAATTGAAGAAGGATGTTTGGTAGGTATCGCATCAAATGTATTACATGAGTCTAAATTAGGTAAAGGCTCATTACTTGGAGCCGGAGCGGTTTTAGTTAATAAGGAAATTCCACCTTTCTGTTTAGTTGTAGGTGTTCCCGCAAGAATAAAAAAAGAAATATCCAAGAACGAACCTTATGTTGGAATTGAACCTTCTCAATCATATATTGAAAATGGAAAAGCTTTCAAGGTATTTTTTGAAAAAAATCCACAATACTTA
>SOIB01000091.1 GCA_004377355.1 Candidatus Stahliibacteriota bacterium
CATACACTCATCTACTCATTTACACATTTACTATTGAATATTGAATATTAATAGAAAATATGTAACATTTCATAAAGTTATGTGTTATATTAAATGAAAAATGTAATGAATGTAGAAAGTTTATATAAAAATTATGGTAGGATGCTAATGGATATATCATATAGAATTACACAAAATCAAGCTGATGCAGAGGAGATTTTACAAGAAACATTTATGGAACTCTGGAAAAGAAAACCTGTTGGAGCAGTTGTTTCGTGGTTAAAGAAAGTAGTTGTGAACAAGAGTCTTAATTTGATTAGAGATAGGAAGAGTATAGCTATAGAAAATAATCCCTTGAGAGCACCAGACGGAGTCCTGGAAGATAAAGAGAAAATTATTGTGATTAAGAGCGCCCTAAGTCATCTAAAGCCTTTAGAGAACACAGTAGTTGTTCTAAAGAGATACCATGGAATGTCACATAATGAAATTGCAAATATCCTGGGAATTACTGATAACAATAGTCGAATTATACTATATCGAGCAATGGAAAAATTAAAAGATGAATTAAAACTTTATTTTTGAAGGGGAAATTTATGAATAAAAAAATTATTGACTATATTACAGGAGAATTAAACTTAATTGACACATTAAGGTTCAAATGGCAACTACACAGAGATAGTGAAATGAAAAAAACCTTAAAGAAATATAAAACAACGTGGGAAGCACTCACGTTTTGGAAAGAAAAAATTCCTGTGCCGGAGATTAAGGTGGTATCCCCTGTAAGTTATAGACTTAGATTAAAACATGCGTTTCTCCTTATCATTGCTATAATCGGACTCGGTATTGGTTTTTATATAGGTCTTAACAGTTATATAAGTGCATCAGATTATATGAATTATGCTCTGGAGGTCTTATATGAAGAATAAAATATTGTGGGTATTCATTATAGTCTTTATAATAGCTGCTTCTTCAGGATTTTTCATCGGTAGATACTACACTATACAACGTAACATTACTTTATATTTTGAAGAAATACATGAAAAAATTCCAGTTGAAGAGGTTAAACGGTATCGTCAGGAGATGAAAAGACTCCGAAATTTAATGGAAAGGGAGCAAAAATACATCATATTTGCTGCTAAAAGGGGGGAGAGAGAAAAAATAAGAGAACATATCGATAGTATATCAAAGGTAAAGAAGGAGATACTCTTAGAGACTGTTGAGCATCTTCGTAAAGTATCACTTTCTCTTCCTCCACAAATTAGAGAATCTTATATAGAGCATAGGTTAAAACCACCTCGTGTCCAGTTACATAAATTTGAAGACATCCCTGTCCCACCTTCAAAAATGCTACCCCTTCCTCCAGAAATGGATAAATTTAACGAAAGAGCCGAAGCGTATTTTAATATCGGTGAATATGAGAAGGCAATTGAACAATACGAATCTATTATATCAAAAATCCCGGAAAATGTAATTAGCAGAATTAAAATTGGAGATGTATATAGGATACTTAATCAATATGATAAAGCAAAGGAACACTACCTTGATGTTCTTGAAATTGAACCAAACAATCTTAATGCATATTACAGGTTAATAGACCTTGAAATCTCAAGAAAAAATCTACCAGAAATAAAGAAGTACATAAATGAAGCTTTTAACATATCTCCTGATGTTCATGTTATTCTTAAATTCCCCACTCAATTAGACACAGAGAAAATAGAGGAAGAAGAAAATTACCAAATTCAATCACAAGAAAAGGATGAGTATTGAAAAAAATAATAAATAAAAGATTAGACAAATTAAAAGAAATATATATACCTTCAAAAGATTTAGGCTACTATGAAATTTATAGTCCTGAAACTGTTTTTAATTTAACTTAAAAAAGGGAGGAAAATATGAAAAGGTTATTGATGCCACTTTTTTTAGTATTTGCATTATTAGCAGCGCCGATAATGTTATTCGCAGACGTGGATGAAATTGATGAAGAAATCCAGAAAGAGTTAGAAAAAATCGAGGAAAGTATTAAAGATATTTCAATTCCAGAGATTGAAGTAGATCTTAACCATATTCAGGCAAGTGTAGAAGTTATAGAAGATATCTTCGACGAAGATTTCCCTATGAGAATACAAAGAAAAATTTTGAAACGTTTTGGAGACCCTGTTGAATTTTTGGATCTTGATGATGAAACTGTGAAAAAGATAAAGGAGTTGAAATTGAAACATAGAGAGGAAATGATAGACTACAGAAGTAAGGTTGAGAAAGCAAAGTTAGAGTTAGAGAGAATTCTAATGGAAGATAGACTCGATACAAGAAAACTGCTCTCCAGATATAAAGAGATAGCAAAGTTAAAAGAAGAGATAGAAATAAAGAAAATTGAACATAAGGTCAATATATACGATTTAATACCCGATGATAATAAAGATGATGCAAAGGATATTCTATTTGGCTGTCATTCGCATATAAGAATAAAAATGAGAGACTTTCCACATTATCAATTTAATGAAGATCGTGGTACGTTCCTGGAAAGAATGAGGTGGTATAGAGAAACAAGGAATAAGTACAAAGAAAGTATGGAGGAGCTTAGAGAGCATATGCAAAAGATGGGAGAAAAATATAAGGATTACTTAAAACTGTAGATTTTTGATTCTGTGGACCCCTCCGCCCGGGCGGGCGTTTGCTCGTCCGGGTTTTTTTATTTATATGGACACTATAAAGAATTATTTAGAGTTTTGTATGGTTAGATGGAACGTTTTGAAAACAGAGCACCCATCTCTTCATCAAATTCGATGTTAATGAGCTTACTCTTTTCTAACTCATAAATTATCTTTTCAAATTCCTCTGTGGTCTGATATAAAACCCAGTAAAGGCTTCCATACCTTGTCCTGTTTCCTACCATCGATAAAATGTACTCATTAATATCCATCAGATTCTCTGATTGCAGCAACGGTGCATATTCAAGATAAATATCAAATGGATCTTCACTCAGATTTAGGCTGGAAGCAAGATAATTGGTAAAATCATATAAATCTCCATTATAATTTTCAAAAAGGTAAGAAAGGAAATCCGCTTGTGTCTGTCTTTTTTGTAACATTTTCTCTATCAGAGGAAGTTTTTCATACCCTAAATCCTTTAGAGTTGGGTTTGCAAATTCAAGCATTTCCTTAAGAATATCAGTAACTTCCCGCTCTTTACTTTCCCAAAGGAATAAAGCTTGTAGTCCATATCTCATTGCACGTATACGGTTATCAATTCCTTCAATGAATCTCTGTTTACTAAAGGTTCCCGGGTATTTTATAGACTCTGCTATAAAGGAGGAAACAAAGGCAGTTAGCTCACTTACTAGTGTCATGGATAAAGGAGCGTCGCAAATACGAAGCTCAATGGTAGGGTGACTGTAAAATTTTAATGTTATATCTGCCTCCCAGCCAATATTAGAAAGTTCTGGTTTAGAATACATTGGTACTGACATCAATTGTGCATGGCTTTTCAACCTGTAACTTTTAACACCAAAGGGAGGGATTGTTGGATTTATTCCCCAAAAAGGTGAATTCACAGAAAGCGCCGCAAAGCATGAAACATATGGAAAGATGCTGTTTACAATTTCTTGAAGACCCTCTGTTTTTTCCCATGAGCCAGTATGAATGTGAAATCCTATAGCGCTCCCTACCGGAGGAAATGAACCTAAGGGCAGGAAACGGTAGTTTTCCTCTTTAGCGAGTTTCAAAGTGGTCTCTACAGTTTTTTTGGTCCTATCTTCCAATTCATTCCTGTTTCTAAGGATTCCACTCCTTATTTCATACAAGGCACGATCAAGTCCTGGAACCCAATCAGTACCAGTTCTAGATCTCGGTATTTCCTTTCTCACTTTTGCAATAAAATGCTCTATTTCATCAAATTTGAGAGGGAGACCGTATTTATCTAATAAAAGGGTTTCCCATTCATATCCTATAGTTAGTCCATCACTCACTCGTTTCTTACCCATAACCATTCTCCTTTACTCATAACACCAATTCCATTTTCATCAATCTTGAAATCTTCTCCAAGTATTATTCTGGATTTAAATAACTTAGAATCACCTTTCTTTATGGATAATTTACTCCAAATTGATGCAATATTTATTAACCAATGCCTTTCTCTAACAGTAATATTATCGATATCTTTCATATTCGCCTGCCATAATAAAACAGTATCATTAACTTTAGCAACCATTCCATTTCTGATAGAATAGTATCTATAGGTTGAAAACCATGGAAGAATAACAGGAGATGGCGTAAAAACAAATAGTTTTTCTGTTGTTGGGATATGAATAGATAGGTTCTTAATATCTGGTATAAGGGATAATATTTCGTTAAAGTTTATATCAAGTTCCTTTTTTATCCCTTTCTTTGTTATTTCAAATTTCCTGTAAATAATATTTTTATCTAAAAAGAGACTTTTTTTAATTATCCATCCTTTCTTTTTACATTCAAGTGTCACCGACCTCTTTGATTTTCTTAGAATATCAAATTTCCATAAACTTAAGTTTATCTTTTCCCCTAAATTCTCTGATATCCCTGCAGTGGAAAGCTCTGCTTTAGTCCCATAAAGGAGGGGTGATTGGATTGGAGTGTGATTCAGATATTGTAGTGAAACTATTCTTCCACCAAGTTCTGGTAATATAGTTATGGATAGTATCTTGTTAGATAAATCGATTTTACCAACATCCATACCAATCTCTTCACCATCTATACCTATTTTACTTCCAATTTCAGGTATATATGGATATACCCATCTCTTTTTAACAGTAAAGATACGACGAGCAATCCCCTTTGGAAGGGGAAGAGAGGAATGAAAGGTATTGGTAATCTTAACCTTGATTATGTAATTAGTGGTTTTACCTCTTATCTCTTTTTGTCCTCTTTCTAAATTTATTTCTTTTATTTCACCTATTAACTTTAAATAATTCATATAGACTGCAGAATAACTATAAAGAATAAAAAATCAAGGTTGTTACTGAAAAGAAAAATAAGCCATAGAGAGCTCCCCCGTGTAATAATTGATATTCTTCATAGGTTTCTATTACACGGGGCAAGCAGATGAAAAGAGATTAAAAGAGTATAAAATATTAAAAACTAAATTATCTATAATTATATCATAATATACTATCCATAATTTATCAGAAATATTTAATGTTGACAGATTTAGATTTAAAATATACGATTATTCTAAGGTGTAATTATGCCACAAAGACAAAATGAGAACTAAGAAAGAAAATTATTTTAAGGATTTTGAGCATTTATATGTTGAAATAAAAAATTGAATTCTAAATAATATACTCTGTGAACTCTGTGTCTCTGTGGCAAAAAAGGAGGGTAAATGCTATTATTATTGATTCCATTTTACATACCTTTTTCTGAG
>SOIB01000199.1 GCA_004377355.1 Candidatus Stahliibacteriota bacterium
ATTCGTTCTCCGTCATCCATCCAAGGAGGAGTTTCAGGGAATATAGATTTCCTTCTGATTTTTCGCTTAAGAATTTTAATAGATGTTCTGAAACTGGATAATCTAAAATGTTTTCCGATAATTCTCTAACTTGAGATTCTTCTATTGGTTTTATCTCAAATTGAGTAAATTCCGGAATGGGTTCTTCACTCTCTGCAATGATTAATAATCGTTCGGGTTCTTCCATTTTAGTAAAGAGTTCTCCAGTCAACGGGTCGAGATGCTCCCAGTCTTCGATCCATATAAGCAGCGGAGAAACATTAAGAACACCTTTTAGATATTCACTCCATCTACTTTCTACCTTCTTTTTTAAATCGCTTTCTTCTTCTGGTTCTCTTAGAAAAATGCTCAGACTATCAGGAGGAGATTCTCCATATTCATCTCTAATCCATTCCCTTATCGCAAAATAAGGAATATTGGGGATAAACTCTCGCCCCTTCACATGAATTGTCCTGACACCTTCTATTCCTTTTATTATTTCCTTGCATACTCTGCTTTTCCCTAAACCGTAGGAGCCATAAACAGATATCTTACCACTCTTTCCTTTCTTAACTTTTTCTATATACTCCAATAGAAATTTCTTTTCCTCTTCCCTGTCCACAAACGGAAATTCCTCTTCTCTTTCTACCTCTTTAACCTTGTAGTGAAGTGCTCTATATATTTGAATAGGTTCCTTTTTCCCCTTTAATGTAACTTCTTCCAATTTCTCACATTCTATTTCATCCTTCACTTCATTATAGGTGGGTTCGGATATAATGACTTCTCCGGGATTTGCAATACCCTCAAGACGCGATGTAGTATTTACCACATCCCCCATCACAGTGTACTCCATCCTATCATCTGACCCCATATTGAGGGCAACAACCTCACCGGTATTAATCCCGATACTCATATTGATATCTACCTTACCATCTGGTGTATCAACCGAACCAAGTTCACTTACTGCCTTTATCATATCCAGCGCTGCAGAAACAGCCCTTAATGGATCATCCCTGTGAGCAACTGGCGCACCAAAAAGGACCATTATGGCATCCCCGACCAGTTTATCCAGGTCTCCTCCATATTTACCAACTATCTCAAGCATCCTTGAAAAATAACGGTTTATAACTGTTACTATTTCTTCTGGTCCTTTCAGTTTCTCAGTTAGAGCAGTAAAACCAGATAAGTCTCCAAATAGAATAGTGACCCATCTCCTCTCTCCCTCTACCTTTAGCTTTGTAGGGTCTCTTTCGATCTTGCTAAAGACCCTTTCCGGGAAATATCTCTTAAGTGCTTCAATTAATTTGTCTTTATTCTCTGGCATCTTCAATAGCCTTTACCTTTTTCAATCTCCTTTCGTGTCTTCCCCCTTTAAATTCAGCCTTCATCCAGGTATTAAACATTTCCCATGCCTCATCAATTGAGGTTTTTTCACCAGAAAAGGCAAGGATGTTTGCCTTATTATGTTTACCCGCTGCCTCAGCCATATCCCTATCAAGCACAAGTGCAACATATGCTCCCTTCACTTTGTTTGCTGCAATGCTCATACCAATACCCGTATCACATATTAAGATGCCATAATCAATTTCTCCCTTACTCACCTTTCTTGCAAGAGCTTCTGCAAAATCTGGATAATCAACAAATTCTTTGCTATCTGTTCCAAAATCTATAACCTCAAAACCATTCACTTTAAGACAATTAATAAACTCTTGTTTCAATGTATAACCACGATGATCTGCACCTATTCCAATAAGCATATAGCCCTCCTCTCTTAATTAGCTAAAGGTAAAAGGAAAGATAACCAGTTAAATCAAAGTCATCTTTCCATCCTTTAATTATGGTTCCGGAGGCTCCTATCTTTATTCTCCTTGTCAACAGGTATCCGATATCAGTTGAAAGAAAATAATGGTCTTCATTATACAAATAACCATAAAGATTCACATCGATTATATCTAATACTCTAAGTCCTGCCCCTGCTCTTAGATAGGTATAACCATCCTTCAATGGATATCCTATTTCTAATTGAAAACCCTTATAGTTGGTCGAAATGCCAAGATAACTCAATGTATCAGTTAGCGTTTTTGCACTATAAAATACAGATACACCGAATGTTGCTACACCTCCCAATTCAATCCTGTAATATGGATTGAAATGGTTCCATTCCCATTGAAATTGTGGTAATCCTGCGAATAACTGTGATATCCCACTTCTTTCTAATAAAGAACCCTTTACGTATAAACTTCTCCCAAAAGGTAAGAAATAAAGTAATTCAGGATAAATACGCTCCTCATAAAATGAAAGTCCAGCTTTGAGGGGATATCTAAAATAAGATGCCCGAAATTGATACTCAAAATCATCATCAACATCAAGATTTAAGTCAAAGGGCATTAAAGATAGTTCTAGGTTTGCTTTTGCCATTAGAGAATCATGGTAAGTGAAATTAATATCTCCTCTAAAAATCGGAAAGTATCCATAAATAGCCAAAGAATAAATTTTCTCGGATTCACTCTTATTAAGAAAACCAGCGTTAAAATAGAAATTATTTAAATATGTCCTTAAAAAAAGGTTAAAGTAATCTTCTTCTACATTGGAATTTTTCAAACCACTAACCCCTAATTCAAGAGGATAATAATAATTCCTTAGATAACCAATTAGGTATCCCTCATATTTACCACCTGCTTCTGTCCTAACCTGTAATCCAAGGTTTCGCTCATTTTTTATTCCTCTTTCATCCTTTATGGAAGGTAGAGTTGCTCTTTTTTTCTTATAAATCGGAGGAATTGGTTTCTCTTCAAAAGGAAGAGCTCCTTTTTCTACAGGTTCAATTATTATTTGTCTCTCTCCATAAACGGTTATATCAGGAATTTCAAGTTGCTGTGAAAGAATAACTAACGGTAGGAGTAAGAAAAGTATTAACCGTTTCATTATCTTAGCTCCGAAATCTTACTTTTCGCCTTTTCTACCCAATTATCTTCTCCCCTATTTATAATCTCATTTAGATAATTTATTGCTCTCGTAGTATCTCTACTCAGAAGACTTATCTTAGAGAGTAAGAGAAGCGAAGGAGAAACCCATTTGCTTTCCGGATAAATATATTTTACTTTAAGAAGAGCTTTAAAGGCTTCATCCTTCTTATCCAGATTTAAGAAAATCCTGCCTGTTAAATAATAAGCCTCTGGAGCTGCTCGCTCATAATCGATAGCTTTTCCCAAATTGTTAAGTGCTCTCTCATACATTTCTGAATCCATCTGTATCCTAGCCAATTCAAGGTAAGCCAATCCCTCTACTTTATCTTTTAACTCCTCCAGTTTGCTCACTGCTTCCCTTGCATCTCCTTTTTTATAAAGAGAAAGTGCATAAAGGAGCAAAGCCTCCGTTAAAGATGACCTGGATAGATATTCCTTTGCTTTGTTATAATTCTCTACCTCAAACATAATCCTGCCAAGCTCAAGATATGCCTTATCTGACATCTCTTTTGAGATAGCAGCTTTCTTAAGAAACTGAACGGCTTCTTCTCTTCTACCCAGTTTAAGATAAGCCATCCCAGCATTGTAAAGACTTATAGGTGAATCAGACTCTTCAAGATAATCAAGAGCTCTGTCATATTCACCCGAATTATATAGAATATTACCTACAAGTAGATTTATCTTTGGTTCATCCGGAGTATCCTTTAATTTTCTAATGAGGTCTCTTGCTTTACTTTCCATTGAAGAACTTCCCGAAGAGGCTTTGAGCGACAGCAGTATTCCACGAATTGCAGGGAGTCGGTCGAATGAAGGTTCTTCTAAAACCCCCTTCACAAAAACTAAATCAAATCCACGCTGATAATACTTAAGCGAAGAATCATACAGAGCATGGTCAAAATAGTTATCTCCCAGCAGGAGAAAGGATTTATACAAAACTTCCTTATTTTTAACTTCAGAAATAATAGAATAGAGTTGTTTGGTAGAAGCCATAAGGTTCGCTTTCTTCCTCAAAGACAATGCTATATAATAGGAAGCAAAACTACTATATTCTGAAAGTGAAAATTGATTTCTGATATCCTGAAAGGCCCTGATGGCATCGTTGTAATTCTCTTTTTCAAAAAACATTCTCCCGAGAAGAAACATAGATTTGGGACGTAGATCACCCTTCACCTGTCTGTAGGCTTTCTCTGCTTCGGAAAAATTACCCATTGCATATGCTGCATTTCCAAGTTGAAGATAAATTTCAGGTCTACTACAGAAATCAGGAAATTCATCACTTAATCTTTCAAGGGTTAAAAACGCTAAATCATATCTTTTGATACCAACATATGCCCATGCTTGCCCCTCTAATATATAGGGAACAAGGTCAGGAGCCTTTTCTTCACTTATTCTTTTGTATTCATCAATTGCAATTCTATATTTTGACTGATTAAGAAATATGTCTCCTTTTAATAATCTAACCTTATCTATTTCTTTACCGTGAGGGAAATGCTTCTCATACGAATCTAAAAGAGCAATAGCTTCTTCTTCATTACCAGCTTTTTTCTTAGAAATTGCAGCCTGCAAGAGTGCAAGAGAAACATTATCTTCTCCCTCATTAACTACCTTCATAAATACGGATGATGCCTCATCAAATCGGTTCATCTTTAAAAGAACATTCCCAATAACAACCATGGCCTCATCCTTGAATTCCCCATCCACTTTTTGAAGAACTGATAGTGCATTTTCATATTCACCCATTTGATCGTACAAAGAACCCAGTTCAAATAGAACCTCATTGGATAATTCCTTGCTATTTCTAATAACCTCTTTAAGATGTGGAATAGCTTCTTCAATCATTCCAAGCTTTATCTCTGATAGAGCCATCCAGTAAAGAGCATCCCACCAGTATGGGTCATCGAGATCAACCTTGCTAAACGTTTCAATGGCAAATTCATAGTTGCCTTCCTCATAATAAATTAGACCAATCTTATATAGAACATATCCTGTGAGGATTGGATCTTGCTCAAATATATTTTTAAAATAGAATATCGCTGTCTCATTATCACCTCTATCAAAGTAAATATCTCCAAGTAATGCATAAGATCTACCCCTATATTTACCTTTGGGATAGCTCTTAAGGTAATTAAATAGCGCATCTTCAGAACCTTCATCTCCCTTTAAATAAAGGGCTTTAGCATACAGGAATCTTCCTTCTTCTTCATACTCCCCCTTTATTGCAATAAATATTGAAGAAGCCTTATCATAATCTCCTAATTTCATATAACTCCATCCTGCACTTAATTTGCTATATGGTAGGTTGGATTTCAGATAATGCTCCAAAGCTTCTTCATTCCTCTCCATATAGAAATATACTTCACCAATCCACATTTCTTGTCTGTTGACATCTGAAAGACGTTTAAAAACCGTAATTGCATCATTACTTTTCCCGAGACCAAGTTCTGCTTTACCCCATTCAAGAAGTATTTCTTCCTTTTTTTGTGGATATTTTAATAGAAACTTAGGTGCCCGCTGGATAGCCTTTTCATAGCTTCCCTGTAGATTAAATGAGTTAAGCAGAAGAATAGATGCATCAGGGGAATAAACGCTGTTTGGGTATTTCTCGAGGAATCGCGTAAGCTCTACTTCAGCCAGGTCATAAAATTCATCATAAAATAGTCCCTGTGCATAACGGAAATCTTTAACTGGAGAGACTGAAAGAATTACCAGCAATAATATCATATTTATAACTCCTTATTACACAAAGAAACAGAATAACATGCAATAGCTTTCTTTTTTCCAATTAAACCTACGCCTTCGTTGGTGGTTGCTTTTATAGATATAAATGTCTCATCAATACCAATAGCACCCGATAAATTTCTCTTTATCTCATTTACATATGGGGATATTTTAGGTTCTTGTGCGATAATAGTTGCATCCATATTTAAAACCCTACCAGGAATTTTCTTCACTGCTTCCTTTAATAGAATCATACTTGAAATACCCTTGTATTTTGGGTCATTATCAGGAAAATGAGTTCCAATATCCCCTAATGAAAATGCACCAAAAAGTGAATCAATAATAGAATGTATTAAAACATCACCATCAGAATGGCCCAAAAGACCTAAGTGATAATCAATCTCTACTCCACCAAGAATTAGCCTCCTTCCCCTACTCAATCTATGAATATCATATCCAAACCCAACTCTCATTCCACACTCCAGGTCTTTGCAATAAGTAGAGCTAACTCCATATCACCAGGATATGTTATTTTAATGTTCATTAGGTCCCCCAAAACCCAACAGATTTCACCATTTAAACTTTCAATAATGCTAAGTTCATCACTCACTTCTTTCTGTTTTAATAACATTACTATATCCTTTAATATATCATATTTAAATCCTTGAGGTGTCTGTATTTGCAATAGATTACTTCTACCTTTAGTCCAGAGAATTTTATCTCCGGAATATAATTTGATTGTATCGTTTATCGGGATTCCCGGGGCACAGGTTCCACACTTAAGAACGCCTTTTACAACTGCATCTATGAGATCTTTTTTTATGAAGGGTCGCACCCCATCATGAACCAGGATTATATCACCACTGCATTCTTTAAGTCCATTTAATACAGAATCCTGTCTCCTATCCCCTCCTGGAACAATTAAAATGTTATTGTTAAGCCCACCTAACATTTCTTTAGAATATTCTACTTTCTCTTTTGGCACCACAACTACAATTTTTTCTACCCCATATTTGCTAAACTGTTTTATTGAATAATAAACTACAGGATTACCTTCTAAATCGGAGAATTGTTTATAGACTCCACCCATCCTCGAACCTCCTCCGGAAGCTGCAATAATGACATCAATCATTCTTTGCACCTTCCCCATATCTTTCTGAATGTATCTCCTTCAACAATAGCCTCAACATAACAGTCAAGAGTTAAAGTCTTCTTCCTGGGGAGTTTTCCTTCTATTTCAACAATAGTTCCATCATCAAGTATACCACTAGCTCTACTATAACCATATTTCACATCTCTCACATGGATTTTATCTCCCATAAATATCTTACTCTTCCCAAGATTATCAAGCGATTTAATATATATACATTTTATACCTTTTAACTCGAGTTCATTTTTAGAATCCCCTGCTATTACAGCAGTGCTTTTAAACCGCATACAAACATCTATAAAATCACCCTCGAAAACTCTTGCAGAAAGTTCCTCAATTACTAAGAGTGCCTCTCTTCCCCCTTCAATTCCTTCACCAGATTCAATTTTTTGTGATATTATATCAAGGTCTCCCTGAGATACAACAGGAATACCCTCTATTATGCCATATTTAAATAACTTAGCCACTCTTCCATCAAAGAGGGCAGAAATATGAATTACCTTAAAATCGTCTTTCTGCTCTCCTTTATTCCAAATACTGAATAGAAAAATAAGGACAAGAACCCAACCCAGAGAACCAAAAATGATAAGAGATAAAATCATAATCCGCAAATATCTTTTGCCTGTGAAATGTTGGATACCTTTATTACATTAATATCTTTATTTTCATCTGGAGCATTATCTGGAGTTACAATTCTCTTAAAGCCCATTCTCTTTGCCTCATGAATTCTACTTGATATATATGGAACACCTCGAACCTCTCCAGAAAGTCCAACTTCTCCCACAACACATAACTCATCAGAGATAGGCTTATCCAGTAAACTGGATATAATTGAAAGAATAACTCCAAGATCAATACTTGGTTCAAGCACACTCATTCCACCTGCAATGTTACAAAAAATATCATAATTACTCATATTCATATTCAATCTCTTCTGAATCACAGCTACAAGAAGGTCTAACCTTCTTTCGTTGAAACCCTGAGCTACCCTCCCTGGATAAGAAAAACGCATAGGTATCACTAAAGCCTGTGTCTCAACCATAATTGTTCGGCTGCCCTCTACTGTTGGAATAATAACTGAGCCAGATGAATTCTCTTGTTTCCCTGAAATGAGATAAAGAGAAGGGTTCTTAACCTCTTTCAGTCCTTTTTCGTCCATATCAAATATTCCAACTTCGTTGGTGGAACCAAACCTATTCTTTTTACAGCGGAGTAATCTAAAGGAATGAGTCCTGTCTCCTTCCATGAACAACACGGTATCCACCATATGTTCTAGAGTTTTTGGTCCTGCTATGTTACCGGATTTAGTTATATGACCAACGAGGAAAATAGTTATATCTTTTTTCTTTGCCACTTCAATTATTGCTGAAGCAATCTCTCTAACCACACTAACAGATCCGGGCATACCATTACCATCAGGGATACTCACTGCCTGAACAGAATCAATTATTACTATATCAGGGTTTTCTGACTCAATACATGAGAGAATGGCCAGGATGTTCATCTCTGATAAAATTAATATCTTATCTTCTAAAATACCTATCCTCTCTGCATGTAGCCGGATTTGTGACATTGATTCTTCTCCTGAGATAAAAATAACTTTTTTTTCTCTTGAAAGAATCCCAGAAATCGTAAGAAGTAGCGTCGATTTACCAATACCTGGTTCTCCTGAGACTAAAACGATAGACCCAATAACAACCCCACCACCTATTACTCTATCAAATTCTAATAACCCTGTACTTACTCTTTCCTTTCCCTTAGCTTTTATTTCATTCAAGTATTGTGGTTTAATATCACTAAGTGTGGTTGATTTTCTTTTGTATCTTTCTTCTTCCTCTACAAATGAGTCCCAAGAATCACATTCAGGACATTTACCAAGCCATTTAAGAGTCCTGTAACCACATTCTTTACACTTAAACATTAATACACTCTTACTACTCTACACTTATGAGGGAACTGCTCTGGATAAATCTTTTCATAAAAACATTATCAGTTTTCATTGCCTTCTCAGGGCTTCCTTCAAAAACAATCTTTCCTTCTGCGAGCATTGCAATTCTATCAGCAACTTTGAATGCAGAATGCAGGTCATGCGTTACTATAACTGTAGTTTTATTGAGTTTTTCCTTGAGATGAAGCATAAGGTTATTCATCTTATCTGCAATTATAGGATCCAAACCTGTTGTTGGTTCATCATAGATTATATATTCTGGATCCATACTCAATGCTCTTGCTATAGCCACTCTTTTCTTCATCCCACCAGAGAGTTCTTGAGGTTTAAGAGAATAGGTTTCAGAAGAAAGCTCAACCAATTCAAGTTTCTCACTACCAATCTCTTCCATCTTTTTTAAGCCTAACTCTGGATAATGCTCTTTCAAACCAATGATTACATTTTCCATAACCTCAAGTGAATCGAATAGAGCAGAACTCTGAAACACCATTCCAAATCTTTTTCTAACATCAAATAAGTGAGATGCATTATCATTGATATCCATACCATCAACAAGAATCTTACCTTCATCAGGCTTAAGTAACCCTAAAATATGCTTTAGCAAAACTGTTTTACCACATCCACTCTCGCCAACGACTCCCACGGTTTCCCCTTGCCTGATTGTTAGGTCAAGACCCTTTAGAACATGATTATTTCCAAAACTCTTATGTACATCTATTATTTCAATCATTCTTCTACAAATTCCTTTTCATAATTGTCGAAACGTGCATATCTACGGCTAAAAGCCATGCCTATTGGTCCAGTAGGGCCATTCCTCTGTTTCTCAATGATTAGATCTACCCTTTCTTCGGGGGATTCTGCATCCTTTTTCAGCATATCTGGACGATGGATAAACATTACAAGATCTGCATCCTGTTCAATTGCTCCCGATTCTCTTAGATCCGAAAGAACTGGTTTAGCATTTTGACCTCTTCTAACAGGTTGTCTCGATAGCTGGGAAAGTGCTATAACAGGTACATTCAATTCCATTGCAATTGACTTTAGAGATCTACTTATAGCAGCGACCTCCTGTTCTCTTGTCTGACTTTCCGGTCCCCTTACAAGCTGCATATAGTCAACAAATATTACACTAATATCATATTTCTTTTTCATTCTTCTTGACTTTGCCCTTAGTTCAAAGATAGTCATGGTCGGTGAAGCATCTATATAAAATGGAGCCTCTGTTAACCTTGAAACTGCTGAAGTAAGAGCTAACCATTCATTTTCTCTAATATAACCGGTTCTTACTCTTGTTCCATCTATCCTTGACTCTGCTGAAAGGAGTCTAAATATAAGATTTTCCCAGTGCATTTCAAGTGAAAAGAAAAGAACAGGGATTTTTTCCCTTATAGATATATGTGTTGCAAGATTGAGGGCTAAAGCAGTCTTACCAACAGAGGGTCTTGCAGCTATTATCACAAGTTCTGCGTTTTGTAAGCCAGAGGTCATCCTGTCCAGGTCTCTTAACCCTGTAGAAATGCCAGTAAGTGGATTTTTCCTTTCTGCTCTTTTTTCTATAATCTTCATTACACTTTTAAGGAGTGGAGTAATCGCTTGAACTTTTTCGAATCTTCTTTTCTTTCTTATATCAAAAATCAGGTTTTCAGAAGTATCAAGGATCTCATCTACATCTTCTTTAGGGCTGGTTGCACTATCAATTATTAATTTACTCTTTTTTATAAGTTCCCTCAATATCGATTTCTCGCGCACAATCTCAGCATAATATCTAACATTGGCACTTGAGATATTTCCTTTAACGAGGGAAGTTACGAAGCTTGCTCCACCAACCATTTCAATAAACCCATCCCTTTTTAATCTCTCCACTACGGTGACAATATCAACTCCCTCACCCCTATTATAAACCTTAAGGGTAGAATCAAATATAATTTGATGTGCAGGTTTATAAAAGTCATCAGAAGATAGCATAGTACTTACTTCAGCTGTTGCTCCCATATCAACAAGCATACTTGAAAGAACTGCTACTTCTGCTTCTTCTGAATACGGTAACCCTATCCTTTCCATTCAGATATATTCCTTAAGGCTTCTTTAATATCTTTAACCACTATATCACGACTTCCAGGATTCCTTATGACATATGCGGGATGAAAACTTGGAATGGCAGTTCTGGAGAGATACTCCACCTTTTTTCCTCTGGATTTTGTGATACCACCCATGACACCTGTAACAAGATAAAGAGCAGCATTTCCCAGCAGGACAATGACTTTAGGATCTATTATTTTTAACTGTTCTCTAAGGTATACATTGCAGCTTGTTATTTCTTCAGGTTTTGGATTCCGATTTCCAGGTGGTCTGCATTTAACCACATTTGTTATAAATATATCTTTTCTATTAACTCCAGCCCCCTCTAAAATAGAGTCTAACTCCCGACCTGCAGCACCTACAAAAGGGAGTCCAAGCTTGTCTTCTTTCCCACCAGGTGCTTCTCCTATTATCATTAGATCTGCATCAAATGGACCATTACCAAATACTGCATTGGTTCGTTCCTTATGAAGTTGGCATTTTGTACACTTTATAACTTCTTCTATTAAATCATCTATGGGGGAATAGTTTGATAGTCTTCGATCTATCTTATCAAAACCCAAATATTTTAAAAGTATTAATACTTCTTTGAGCTTATTTTTCCTATAATCTTCCATGATAATTCGTCCTTAGAGCATTCAAATTGTTCTTCACTGCCTTTTGATATAAGAAAGCCAGAAGTTGAACCGCTACCAATTGCGCTTACATCATTCGCTACCACCAGGTCAATTTTCTTTTCTTTCATCTTTTTCTTAGCCTCATTAAGCAGATTATTTGTTTCAAGTGAAAAACCAATAATAAATTGACTCTTTTTTTTATTCTTTAAATCTGCAAGTATATCTATACTCTTCTTTAACTTAATTTCCAACTCTTCCTTCTTTTTAATTTTAATATTTGATACCTTCTCAGGGGTAAAATCAGAAACTGCGGCATTCATAAATAAATAATCAACCCTATCCCAGCGTTTTAATATTTCTTTTTGCATATCTCGAGCATTTTCCACTCTAATAATATTATAAGGAAGATTTCTATCATAATCAATATTTGTAATTCCCATTATAAGTTCTACTTTCCCACCAGCCATAAAGCAGTGCCTGGCAAGAGAGTAAGCCATTTTTCCTGAAGAGCGATTGGTAATATAACGTATTGGGTCTATCTTTTCACCAGTTCCACCTCCCGTTATAAGACAATAAGAACCCTTCAGTAAATCAGGAGTAAGAGCCCTCTCAATTTCCAGCATAATACGTGAAATATCGGGAAGTCTTCCCCTACCTTCTTCATCACATGCAAGTTCTCCCGTATCTGGCTCAATTATTACATGACCAAAATCCTTCAATATTTTAATATTTTTCTTAAAAATAGGATTATCATACATCCTATAATTCATTGAAGGGAAGAATAAGATCTCTTTATCAAATGTAGAAATTACTGTAGAAAGTAAATCATCAGCTACCCCGGAGGCAGCCTTTCCTATAATATTATAATCAGCAGGGATAATACATAGAAGCGAAGCCTCCTCTCTGAGAGAGATATGGGGAATTCCCCCTTCCCATAGAGATTCTACCAATCTATCGGAAAGTGTAGAAATAATAAGAGGCGTAACAAATTTTTTAGCATTTTCAGTCATTACAACATTCACCTTTGCATCTTTCTTCTTTAAGTCCCTTATCAGTAGTGGAACTTTATATGCAGCAATACCACCTGTTACGCCAAGAAGGATGGTTTTATTAGCAAGGGGATTCAAGAAATATCTTCCTCTTCTTCATCTTTTATTACATAATGTATCTTTCCCCCAATAAAGTGTTCAATCGCTTTATACATAGGTTTTCTGATAGTTGAGTGCTCTAAGGAACTCAGCCATTCTGCCTCTTTTCCCATTATTACAATAGCCCTGTAAATATTATCTTCTTTTTCCTTAACATCATCTATCGAATGCATTACACCTCCATTCTGTCTATTGAATGTTTTTCTGCTATAATTATTGATTTTATCACTTTTGCACATTCCTTTAAATTATCATTTACTACAGCATAATCAAAATTTCTTATTTCTTTAATCTCTTTACGAGCAGTCTTCATGCGATTCTGCAACTCTATACGATTATACATTCCCCGCACCTTTATCCTTCTCCTGGCCTCCTCTAAATCAGGAGGAAGGATAAAAATGGATACTACATCATCCATCTTTTTCTTTATAATTTCTGCTCCCTGAATATCAATATCCATGATAACATCTTTATTGTCGGAAAGAGATCTTAGGACCATATCCTTTGGAGTGCCATAATAATAATCATGGACTTTTGCTACTTCTAGAAATCGTCCTTTTTTCTCCCAATCTCTGAATTCTCTCTCTGTTAAAAAGTAATAATCCTTTCCTTCTATTTCACCTTTCCTCTTCTCTCTGGTGGTTGCAGACAGGGAATATACTAAATTATCATCATATTCTAACAATTTTTTGCATAAAGTCGTCTTTCCTGCTCCAGATGGTCCCACTAAAATAACAATCATTCTATGTTCTCCACCTGTTCTCTCATTTCATCAAGAAATTCCTTTAGATCTATTACGTAGTGAACAACCTCCGCAGAATATGCTTTTGCACCTATTGTATTTACCTCTCTTGCCATTTCCTGCAGGAGAAATCGGAGACGCCGCCCCACAGACCCATCCTGGACCAAGAGCTCCTCAAAATAATCAATATGACTCTTTAATCTCACCAACTCTTCATTTACATCACCTTTGAACGCAAATAGGTTTATATCATCTCTTGAAATCTTTATATCAAGGTCGTTCAATCTCTTAATATCTTTCAGTATCTTTTCTTTTTGTTCCTCTGAAGTCTCAAGTGCTCTTTCCTTAATGAAAGAGTATGTCTCTTTAAACTGTTGTATCTTTTTCATCAGATCCTTCTGCATGAATCCACCTTCACGCTCCTTGAATATTAATAATTCTTCGAGAAGTCCACCAATAAATGATTCCAACTCTTCCCATTGTATCCTGGGAATTGAACCTCTTCTGTAAATGTCACGAAGGTTAGATAGCATTGAAATATTGATTTCCCCTTTTAGATTGAATTTTTTCTTTACCTCTTTAAGCTGTTCAATATATGATTCAACATTTCTAAAATAAAGAGGAGAGTTAAAGTAATTATCTTCTTCAATATAAATAGTCATTTCAACTCTTCCTCTTTTAATCTTTTCTCTAATCTTTTCGTATATTAGCGTCTGAGCTGAATGTAGTACTTCAGGCACAGTGATATTAATGTCAAGAAATCTGCTATTAAAGGAATGGAGGTTGCAACTAATTTGACATCCATATAACTCTATAGAACCATTAGTGAATGCTGTCATTGATCTCATCGTTCTAACAATAAGGTCACGGGACCATCATTTACCAATTCTACTTTCATTTTTTCACCAAAAAAACCTTTTTTACAGGGAATAAGTTTATTTAAGCAATCATAAAAATAATCAAAGAGTTCCTTTGAGCGCTCATGCGATTCTGCAGCAATAAACTCAGGACGTCTTCCTTTATCTGCATTTCCATAGAGTGTAAATTGCGGAATAACTAAAACTTCCCCTTTTATATCAGCCAGTGAGAGGTCAAATTTGCCCTTGTTTTCAAAGATTCTTAAGAGATGTATTTTTTTAGCAAAATAATCTGCGACTTCCTCTTTATCTCCTTTCCCAAAACCAACAAATAGCAGTAATCCTTTACCGATGATATATTGAGTTTCCTCATGGTTATCATTTTTAATTTCGGAAACGGTTACTTTGGAAACTTTTGCTCTAGTTACCCGCTGGATTAGGATACGCAATATTACATCCTGAATTTCCCAAAATCTTCGGGATTTATATCCTCCATATACTTTCTGATATCCTGAATTTTTTGATTTTCATCAATCTCAAGCTTTATACTACCTTTCTCCATTACCTCTTCATCAATATAGATAGGTACTTTGTTTTTAGATGCTAATGCAAGCGAATCACTAGGTCGAGAATCTATCTTAAAGATAGAATTATCCTTTTTGAGATAAATCTCAGCATAATAGGTATCGTCCGTAAGAGAAGAAACGACGACTTCAGAAATATCAACTTTAAGCCCCCGTAGTATACTTAAGATTAGATCATGTGTTAAAGGGCGCTTAAACTTCTCCCCTCGTAATCCCTGTGATATTGCTTCAGCTTCATAAGGACCTATCCATATTGGCAATATTCTCTTCTTTTCTTTTATATCTCGCAAGAGAACAACTGGTGAATTAGAGGCTTTATCTATTGCAATACCTGCGATCTCTACTTTAATCATCTGCTTCCTCAACTAATAGGTTTATGTTAATTTTTATGTCTTGAAAAAGAGATATTTCTATAGAATAATTTCCTATTTCCTTTATATGATCTTCTAGTTTTATACTCCTTTTATCAATTATGTAACCCTTTTCTTCCAACACACAAGCTATATCTTTACTCGTTATTGAACCATATAATTTCCCTTCTATACCGGTTTTAGCTTTTATGTTTATCGTAAAACCATCGAGTTCTTCCTTTAAAATTTCAGCTGATTCCTTCTCCTTACTAACTTCCCTATTATGGAATTGCTCCTCTGCTTGAATGGTAGGCTGTCGTGAGGGAGTATTCAGAACAGCTAATTTCTTGGGAATAAGATAATTTCTTGCATATCCTCTGGCCACATTCACCACATCACCTCTCCCGCCTAAATGGGGATGATCTTCTAATAATATAACTTCCATTAAAGCCTACCTATATGTTATTTCAACAAATGGGATTAAGGCAATTTCCCTGGCTCTTTTCACGGCTCTTTGTATCTTTCTCTGATGCTTTGGGCAGATTTTTGTTATTCTTGAAGATAGAATCCTTCCACTAGGAGTAGTAAATTTAGTTAATAAAGCCTTATCTTTATAGTCAATTTCATCTATACCATTTTTACAAAAATAACAGTATATTTTCCTTATTTTTGTAGACAACAATACCTCCTTAAAATCTGTTTGTTTTCTTTAAACTCTGCCTTTGATTCCTTATTATTTTATTTAGTTTTATTCCTTAGTCAAGTCCCATAATTTTATTTTATTAGTTTTGCAACAAATGCACCCTGTGTAATAATTGGTATTCTTCTGTGGAGTTTCTATTACACTGGGCAAGCAGAGGACACAGAGAAGTCACTTCGCTCCATGCCACCCTCTTAGTTTCTCGCAAAGATCGCAAAGAAAATAAGTTATTTTATAAACATCTCGCAAAGCTCGCAAAGAATAAT
>SOIB01000128.1 GCA_004377355.1 Candidatus Stahliibacteriota bacterium
TGACATATGAATATTATCACCAGGAGATAAAGGGAAAAGAACCAGAAACTGCACCAACCTATAGAAAGAAAAAGAAGTGAGTAAATGAGTGAATGGGTAAATCAGTGAATGAGTAAATTGGTTAATGAGTTATAAATATTCCCTGTCTTCCGTCGTCGGTCTTCGGTCTCTTGATTTTCTCCCATCTACTCATCTACCCATCTACTCAATTAAAGGAGGAAAAAATGTCAAAGTATGAATGCACGGTGTGTGAATATATTTATGACCCAAAAGAGGGAGATCCAGATAACGGAATTGAACCAGGAACACCATTTGAAGAACTCCCTGATGATTGGGTATGTCCTGTATGTGGAGCAGGAAAAGAGGACTTTGAAGAAGTAGAGGAGTAAATATGGCAGTTAGAAAACTAAAAGATGGAATTTATTCTGTCGGTGCTATCGACTGGAACAGAAGGCTTTTTGATGAACTCATCCCTCTTCCACAAGGAACTACATACAACGCTTATCTAATTAAAGGCAGTGAGAAAATTGCACTAATCGATACTGTAGATCCTACGATGGAACATGAACTGCTTCGAAATCTAAGAGAATTTAAAGTTGAGAGGATAGACTATGTGATTTCTAACCACGCAGAACAGGACCACTCCGGATCAATCCCTAAAATCCTGGAAGTCTATCCGCAAGCTACCCTGGTAACGAATGAGAAGTGTAAATCCATGCTTATGGATCTGTTACTCATTCCCGAAGGGAAGTTCAAAGTAGTCAACGATAAAGAGACTTTATCTCTCGGAGACAGAACCCTTGAGTTTATACTCACTCCCTGGGTTCATTGGCCGGAAACAATGTCAACATATCTCAGGGAAGATAAAATTCTCTTCAGTTGCGACTTCTTTGGTTCTCATTATGCTTCAAGTGAACTCTTTGTGGAAGATGAAGCTAAGGTTTTAGAAGATGCAAAGAGATACTATGCAGAGATAATGATGCCTTTCATGGTTCAGATAAATAGGAATTTAGAAAAATTAAAGGACTACCAGATTAATATGATAGCTCCCAGCCATGGTCCAGTATATAACAAACCCGAATTAATAGTTGATGCCTATAAAGAGTGGATATCTGACAAGGTTAAGAATGAAGTAGTTATTGCCTATGTTTCAATGCACGGAAGCACAAAAAAAATGGTCGACTATCTATTTGACGCATTGGTCGATAGAGGCATCAAAGTTACCCCTTACAAACTTACAGAAATAGATATAGGTGAGTTAGCAATTTCTCTTGTTGATGCTGCAACTCTTGTGCTTGGGACACCTACTGTCCTCGTAGGACCACATCCAGATGCGGTTTATGCAGCGGTCCTTGCTAATGCGTTAAAACCCAGGATAAAAAATATTGGAATCATTGGTTCCTTTGGATGGGGCGGTAAAGCAATAGAAACGATAAAAGGCCTTGTTCCTAATCTAAAGGCAGAAATTCTAACACCGGTCTTAGCAAGAGGACATCCGAAGGAAGAAGACTACAAGGCCATTGATAAACTGGCAGATGAAATCCTTAAGAAACATAAAGACTTAAATCTAATATAAAAGGAGGAATTTTGGCTGAAAAGCTTGAAGTTTATAAATGCGAGATATGTGGAAATATAGTTGAAGTTTTACATGGAGGAAAGGGACAGCTTGTTTGTTGTGGAAAACCTATGATACTTCTAAAAGAGAAAGAAACAGAAGAAGGAAATGAGAAGCATCTTCCTGTAGTTGAAAGGAAGGATAATGGAATAAACGTAAAGATTGGGTCAATACCTCATCCTATGGAGGAGAAACATCATATAGAGTGGATAGAAGTAATAACAAAGGACGATAGAACCTACAGGAAATTCTTACATGCAGGAGATGCTCCTCTGTCTACATTTGAAGTTGCATTTGAACATATCGATTCAGTAAGGGAGCACTGTAATATTCATGGTCTCTGGGCGATAAAGGTGTAGGAGAAGGTATGGAGCTTGATAATTACACTTTAGAAGAACTACTGCAAGCTGCAATTAAAAGTGAAATTGATGCTAACAAGGTATACGCAGAATTAGCTGGAAGAGTAAAGAACTTTGTATTGAAGGATAGATTGAATTTCCTCTCAGATGAGGAATTGAAGCACAAGAAAGTCCTTGAATCCATATATAAGAAAAATTTTCCTGGCGTTGAAATAACACTGCCAGAAGAGAGTCCTGTTCCTCTACCTAAAGTAAATATTGAAGATGAGAATTTAGAGTTGCGTGAATTATTCTTTCAGGCTATGGAAGCAGAGAAGGCAGCATATAATTTTTATCTCGGTTTTTCAATTATGTATCAGGATGATAAAGAGATGAAAAACATATTTGTGTATCTTTCTTCTATGGAGATGAATCACTATAACATTCTGAAGACTGAACGTGATAGCATTGATATGTTCGAAGAGTATGGGATAGAGTGGCCTTTTATTCACTTAGGCCCATAATAGTTTATTAGTAAATGAGTTCATGGGTAGATCAGTGAATGAGTAAATTGGTAAATGGGTTAATTAGTTATAAATATTCCCAGTCTTCTTTCTATTTTAGTTTTTCTCATCAACTCATACACTCATATACCCATTTACAAAAATTAAAGGAGGTTTAAATGGCTTCAAAAGAATTACTTGATCTTTTGAATGATGCAATCGCAAGGGAATTGCAGGTTACAATACAGTATATGTGGCAGCATGTACTCTGGAAAGGAGTAGAAGGGTTTGCTGTAAAGGATGAATTAAAAGCAATCGCAATAACTGAGATGAAACATGCTGAAGCAATCGCAGAAAGACTCGCTTATCTCGGAGGAACACCTACAACAAAACCCGATCCAATCTTCGTCGGTGGATCGCTTAAAGAAATGATCGAGAAAGACAAGAAGGACGAAGAAAGCGCTATTGAACTGTACAAAAAGTTAATAAAAAAAGCTAGAGATAAAGAAGACTCAACTACTGCAAGGCTCTTCCGTAAAATCTTAGAAGATGAAGAAGAGCACCATGATACATTTACAGGACTCCTGGAGGGTATGTAAAAGCTTTCACTTCATAAATTTTTGGTTTATTTCAATGAGGGAAGTGGAAGTTAGGTAAGTTCTACTCCCCCATAATTATAATAGGCTTTAAAATCTGATTTAAAAGAGGCTTATAATGAATAAGATTCTAAAACTTATACTCATCACATCACTCTTTCTATCCTCGGAAGCTTTCTGTTCCAAAGAAAAAAACAAGATAAATGAAATTCAAACTTATGAAGGTGAAAAACTCTCATCAATAAATGAATTCAGAGAAAACTCGATTCGGGGACCTCAGAAAATCAATATAGAGAATTATCAACTCAAGGTTGGTGGCTTGGTTCTAAAACCAATAAAATACTCATACAATGAAGTATTTAATAAATTCGAAAGTCATAAAAAGATTGCAACCCTTCATTGTGTTCTGGGATGGAGTGTAAAAATTCTCTGGGAAGGAGTTTTAGTTAGGGAAATATTAGATGAAACTGGAGTTAAAGAAGAAGCAACTATGGTGATATTTTATGCAAAGGACGGTTACACCACATCCTTACCTCTAAACTATATAATGGATAATGACATAATAATGGCTCATAAAATGAATGGAATTGTCCTTCCGACGGAGCGAGGATTTCCCTTTGAACTTGTAGCAGAAAACAAATGGGGATATAAGTGGATAAAATGGATAATAAAGATAGAACTTTCAAACAATGAAAATTATAGGGGTTTCTGGGAGAGTAGAGGATATTCCAATGTTGCAGATGTAGACAAAAGCCCCAGAGATAAATAGTAAAAAGATTAAGGAATTATAGTGAATGATTAAAATCCTTTCTAACTTTAATCCAATTATGCAGGCTTTACTTGCCACCATTTTTACCTGGCTCGTTACAGCACTTGGTGCATCAACTGTTTTCTTTACAAGAAGTGTGAGTAAGAAATTATTAGACTGGATGTTAGGGTTTGCGGGTGGGGTTATGATAGCTGCGAGTTACTGGTCGCTACTTGCACCAGCAATTGAAATGTCGGAAGGGTTTGGTGTTCCCAAATGGTTTCCTGCTGCCACTGGATTTCTCGCTGGAGGTATCGTTTTACGCTTAATTGATAGGATACTCCCCCACCTTCATATAGGTTATCCAATGGAAAAAGTAGAGGGTATAAAGACATCATGGGAAAGATCTATTTTATTAATACTTGCTATAACACTTCACAATTTTCCAGAAGGACTCGCAGTAGGTGTTGCCTTTGGAGCGGTCGCATCTGGGCTTCCTGGAGCAACACTAACAGGTGCAATAGCACTTGCTATTGGTATAGGAATCCAGAATTTTCCTGAGGGGTTAGCTGTTTCCATGCCCTTAAGAAAAGAAGGTATGTCACGTCTAAGGAGTTTCTGGTATGGACAATTATCAGGGATTGTTGAACCTATTGCAGGAGTTTTGGGTGCTTTTTCTGTACTAATTGCAAAAGCTTCATTACCCTATATGCTTGCTTTTGCAGCAGGTGCTATGATATTTGTTGTCGTTGAAGAAGTTATACCAGAATCTCAATATGGAGGAAATACAGACCTTGCCACCATGGGCGCAATGTTAGGTTTTGCTGCTATGATGATACTGGATGTAGCTTTTGGATGATGTCCATCCTAATAAAACTACTATTTATAACGGATGATGAGTAAATGAGTATATGTGTTAATGAGTTAAAAAAAACGAGAAGAAATATAATAATATTAAATTAAACCCATCTACCCATCCACTCATATACCCATTTACCTACTTTTATAATAAATGGAGGTATAAATGGCGATAATTAAAGTAGGAGAAAAAGCACCTGATTTTGTTTTAAAGGACCATAATGGGATAGAGTTTAAACTATCGGATTTAAAGGGGAATCGAGTTCTGCTTTCTTTCCATCCCCTCGCATGGACTAGTGTATGTGCTAAACAGATGCAATCATTAGAGACTAATAAGGAAAGGTTTGATGAGTTGAATACCATTGCAGTGGGTGTAAATGTTGATCCTATACCCAGCAAAAAAGCCTGGGCAGGTGAATTAGGAATAAAAAACACTAAGTTGCTCTCTGATTTTTGGCCTCATGGAGAGGTGGCAAAGAAGTACGGAATTTTTAGGGAAAAAGAAGGATTCTCAGAAAGAGCGAATATAATAATTGATGAAAATGGAAAAGTAATCTTTACTAAAGTTTATGACATAAACCAACTCCCTGACATTGAAGAAATCATA
>SOIB01000152.1 GCA_004377355.1 Candidatus Stahliibacteriota bacterium
AAAGCAATAAAAAAATTAGTTGCATCTATGATATTATTTAATTCTTGATGAATTATAGGATAAAGCTGCTCAAGAGATATGTCAGAATTTGCAGCTTTGGAGATATTGTGTAAGACTGTATTTAACTGTTCGCTCTGCTTCCGTTCAGTGATATCTTTATATAAAACTACGGTTCCTTGAGGTTTTTTATCAATCATAACCGGACTTGCAGATATAATTACAGGAAATAAAGTCCCGTCTTTCTTCTTTCTAATAGTCTCATACTCTAAAAATCCATCTAACACTTTTTGGGTGAATCTCTTTCCTTCCTCTATCTTATCTTCAGGATAAATCATCCCTTCATCGATATTTCTACCTCTAATTTCTTTCAAGGTATAACCAAAAATTTTGCTAAAGTGGGAATTTATATTTATGATATTGCCATTTTCATCATGATATAGGGCAGCTTCAGGACTACTTGCAAAGAGACTGGCAAACAACTTTCTTGCTTTCTTGAGTTTTTTTTCAGCTTTCTTGCGCTTGGTGATATCACGAATATAAACTATAAGTCTGGGTTTTTCTCTGATATTGACAAGTTTAGTGGCAATCTCCGTGGGAAAGATGGTGCCGTCTTTCTTTTTATTTATACGTGGAACAAAAATACCATGAGTAGTTTCCTCTTCGGTAATCATTTTAGGCAGTATTTTTGCAAAATCTTCGGGAACCAAATCAGCTATAGTTAAGCCAATCATCTCTTTTTTGGAGTAACCAAACATCTTTGCTCCGGACGTATTACATTCAAGTATGCGACCTTCTATTGTCTCTATTAAAATAGCATCAGTAGCCATTTCTACCAGAATTCGAAATTTTTCCTCATTCTCCCGCAGGGACTCTTCCACCTGTTGGCACCCAACTACTGATTTTTCCAATTCGGCAATTCTCTGACTCAATTTCACCAATTTATTTGTTAACTGCCCTTTAGTTATATTTTTCTCTTTCGTCAATGCTCTTCTCCAAGATATGTCTTTAAGATTTAGATCTCAACATCAAACATATTGTACAATATTTGAGGGTTGATCTCAACATTTGTCATACACATTTGACCTAGCCACCTCCCCCTATCGTTTTAATTAATCAAAGGTGTTTTTTAAAAAATTCAAGCTGATCGCTCACGCTTTTTTCGAAGTTATCCCCTGTATAGATATCAAAGTGGCCGATTGGATAGTGCTTTACTTCTGCATATTTCTCCAATTCTTTTGCGGTTTCGGTACTTATTGGAGCTAAACTGTCATGATCACATATCTGAATCAGGATTGGGCATTGTACGTTCTGTAGGTGTTCGACCGGTTTGAATCCGTGTGACCGCAGAATGATACGAGCACAGATTTCGTTAATAAAATTCTCCGATGCAAGTTTACTGTAACCGTCATAAGCATCCGAAATAGGGAAAAAAGCCATACTTCCAGGTTTCCCTACGATAGGTATTTTATGGGGCGAAAGACCGAAGCGGAACCTTATCATATCACGTTGTCCGTGAACAAACAAACGGAGAATGTGACCGATGCCTAATTTTTTTAAAAACATCTCTCTTGAGGCTTGATTATCCAGCCCCG
>SOIB01000179.1 GCA_004377355.1 Candidatus Stahliibacteriota bacterium
AATATTTTCCCTTTCTATAATCTTAATTAGAGAGTGTATAGAGGGTAAAAAATTGTATATATAACTAATATTCAACATGAAATCACGAAAATCTTTAATAAAGTGAGGAGTTCCTAATTCACAAGGGTATGCGGTTATTCCTGCATCCTTTGCACATTCATGAGCTTCACCACCACCATCTGGAAGAGCCAGTATATATTCTATATTTTCTTCTTTCAATCCCTCTGCTATAGAGAAAATACGTGAATGACTTCCACCAACCCTATCATCCAGTAGAACATGAAGAACCTTTATGGGTGATTTCATTTTATCAAAAGTGGCAATCCCGCTATAATAAACATTACAGTATATGAAAAACCACTCATCAAATCTCCTCTCATAATAAAGAATACAAAACCTGCTAAAAATGGGTAGTAAACAGATATAATGCTACTTGACCCCGCTTTAATTTTCACCCAATAATTCTCATCTAATGAAGCTAATAGCCAACCAAAGCCAAATGCAAAAATAATCAAACCGATTACTCCAAAATTTATATATCCCTCAAAAGGAAGTGGACAGGAAAGATTCAACTCATGATAAGCAAAGTACCGTGCTATCACCCCACCAGAACCTACAGGTTTTCCCTGCCAGAGAGACCTTGGAATCCAGAATAAAAGTGGCCCCAACAATTGACGTCCATGGGTAACACCATTTTTGCTCGTATACTGGAGTGTATGAACACCCATTTCGTATGCATCAAAACTTGGTGAAGTGTAAGAAGCTCCAGGATTGTATATTTTAAATTGCGTAATATTTTCTACTGTTTTATCCCGAAGTTCATTGCTTATGGGATACAGGATAAGTATACCGATTAAAAGAATCAAAAATACCCACCCTCTTCTTTCTTTTACCCTGAAAAATAGAAAAAGGATAAATCCCAATATAACTATACCTGCCCAGTATCTTGGGGAAGCAAGAGGATTGTTAACAAAAAGGTTAATGAATATCAAAAAGTAAGTTAAAACCAACCACTGTCTCTTGTTGTCCCATCTCTTCTTCATAACCAAAAGTCCCATAAGGCAAAGAACCGGTATTGCCTTAAGAAACTTCTCTAAGATTATCATAATGTAATGGGGATGAATACCATACAGAATCTCTCTGTATGTCCCTCTAATAAGTAAATTTCTAAAACCAAATATGGATAAAAAAACAATTAGAACCATGATAGAAAGAGATATTGAAGCGAAAACTCCCCTCTTTTCTATCTTCAATCGTTCCAGCGGGATAGATGTTTTATTACCCCGAATTCTCCTTATATGATATCCAAGGACATAAAAACCAAGCCAGATAATAATAAGTAGATTCGTACGGAATATCCAGACTACTTCTTTTGAAGTAAGCCACAAAGGAAACTTGTCTTGTATGTATTGTATTAAAGGGATAAAAGAAAAGAAAATCAAGAAAAAAAGCCAGTGTATCAAGTTTAAGGAATAATTTCGATTCTTTTGCTCCTGAATAATAAAAAGGACACTGATAGTTCCTATAATGCCTAAAATTGTGACATTTACAATATCAAAAAATCCTA
>SOIB01000206.1 GCA_004377355.1 Candidatus Stahliibacteriota bacterium
ATAAAAATTGACCTGATCCACATACCAACTGAGTAAGTTGCTGCTATGACAACTATAGCAATAAATAAATGTTCAAGAATTACTTTCCAAACGTTTACATTTTGTTCTTTTGCAAGGTAGTAGCTGAAAAGACTCAATGAAAATAATCCCCAAAGGATACTTATAATTATAGCTAAATCAAGCTTTAGAAATAAAACTGGTACAATGAAAGTCATAGCAAATATTAATTTTGAGAGAAAGGTAGAAATTGTAGATTCCCAGATTTCTCTTGTGGTATGCTTATTTTCTGATTCTTCAGAAATATGAATACCCAGAGCGTCTGAGAATGCATCTGCTATTGCTATTGTTAATATTGCTCCGATAACCGCAATTCTTGAACGAGTACCGGAATGTATTCCAACCATTAATCCAAGTGTTGTGATTATTGCTGAAGATAAACCAAAACTTAATCCAGTTTTTATCGAATGTTTAATTATAGTATAACCTCTCTTTTAGTTAACTGCAATTATTTATTAATATTGAATATTTGTGTAAAGTCAATTGATACTCTCCCCTTGACACCCAATTCTTGCTGCTTATTTTTAAAGTATGCCAGCTAATCTACCACGTATATACCATAAAAAGGAATCACAACTTCGTTTTGCACAGAGCCCAGAAGAGAAAATATCTATAGTAAAAGAGATGTTAGCCGTTATGCCAAAGCATAAAGGAACGGACCACCTCAGGGCTGAACTAAACACTAAGATTGCAAAGCTGAAGAAGGAGATTCGCAAGAAACCCAAAATCTATCGCCATGATATTTATACTGTTGCAAAAGATGGTATTGGGCAGGTAGTTCTAATGGGTTCACCAAATTCTGGTAAATCCACAATACTTTCCAAACTCACCAATGCTAAACCAATAATTGCTCCATATCCATATACAACAAAGAGGCCTGATGTGGGTATGATAGAATATGAAAATGTGAAGATACAGTTGGTTGACACACCGCCTTTATACGAAAACTTTCATCCCCCCTGGCTCTTTTCTCTTGGTCGTTCCTCTGACCTTCTCATTTGTGTAATAGATGGTTTGAAAAATGTTAAAGATGAATTAGAGCAATTATTAGAAAGATTGGAAGAAGGTAATATGTTCCTCCAATCGAGGGATTTTTATAAAGACGAAGAATTCATGCGAAAGTTCGGTTTTATTCTTGTGACAAGACCTGAAGGAAATTCACTTTCTGAATTAAGGAAGCAATATGGTGAGAGACTTGATATTATTGAATTCTCTCTAAATATGGATTTTAACTTGCTAAAGAAGAAGATATTTGAGACCCTGGGTGTTATAAGAATATATACAAAACCCCCCGGGAAGGAGGTAGAATACAGTGAGCCTGTAGTTTTAGATAAAGGTTCAACTGTTTTAGATGCCGCATATGAAATTCATAAGGATTTTGCCGAAAGGATGAAATATACGCGTCTGTGGAGGGGGGAAATACATTCAAGGCAGGTAGGGTCAGATCAGGTTTTAGAAGAAGGTGATATAGTCGAGTTCCACAGTCGTTAGATATTCACAATTAGTCTAAACTCTTGACATAAAAGAAACTCCTTATTATATGTAAGTATGCTAATACTAAAGATTAGTATAGTAAGAATGACAAGGAGAGGATTATGAGTGTATTTTTTTGGGTAGTACCGGGAGTGTCAATTATATCTTTAATTTTTGCCTGGATTTTCTATCACCAAATGATGCAGCAGGATGAGGGGAATGAGAGGATGAAGGAAATAGCAGGAGCTGTTAGGGAGGGTGCTATAAGTTTTCTAAAACAACAATACAAAGTGGTTGCTATATTCTTTGTCTTGATGGCTTTATTCCTTTCTTTTTTAGCTTTTGGTCTTAAAGTTCAGTCCATTTGGTTACCATTAATTTTCCTTACAGGAGGATTCTTTTCGGCACTTTCAGGTTTTCTTGGTATGAGGACTGCAACTAGAGCTTCTGTTCGTGTTACAAATGCAGCTATAGATTCACTTGGAAAAGCCCTGTGTATTGCATTTAGAAGTGGTGCTGTGATGGGATTGACCGTTGTTGGGCTTGCCCTTTTAGGTATATCGATATGGTTTATAGTCTTCCGATTTGGGCTTTCACTACCCCTTAGAGATGTAACCAGTGCATTGCTGGGCTTTGCAATTGGTGCAAGCTTTTTAGCCCTTTTTGCAAGAGTTGGTGGTGGAATCTTCACAAAGGCTGCAGATGTTGGGGCTGACCTTGTTGGTAAGGTAGAGGTTGGAATACCTGAAGATGATCCAAGAAATCCTGCGACCATAGCTGATAATGTTGGAGATAATGTTGGTGACGTTGCAGGAATGGGTGCAGACCTCTTTGAATCTTACTGTGGTGCCATTCTTGCAACGATGGCATTAGGGGTTGCTTGTGGACTTGGGTTTAAAGGCATACTGGAACCACTACTAATAGCTTCAGTGGGAGTTATTCTGTCTTTAATTGGAATATATCTCATAAGAGCTGGAAAAGACGCAACTCAGGCTGAACTTATCCGTTCTCTTTCCAGGGGAATTATATTCGCAACCATTGGTACTGCTGTAGTTTCTTTCTTTGTTGTCCGTTTTGTAACCCCAGAGCATCTCGGCATATCTGGTTCTGTTATAACCGGGCTTATTGCGGGGATAATTATTGGGAAAGCCTCAGAATTCTACACATCTTATGCGTTTTCTCCTGTAAGAAAGCTTGCTTCTGAGGCTGAATTTGGTGCAGCCCCGGTTGTAATATACGGACTCTCCATGGGTATGCAGTCAGCATTTATCCCGGTGCTTACTGTAGCTATCGCTATAATATTATCCTTTGCTTTTGCTGGCGGCTTTAATAGTTTTGCAATGGGATTATATGGAGTCGGTATTGCTGCAGTAGGAATGCTAAGCACTTTAGGTATAACACTTGCTTCTGATGCATATGGACCCATTGCAGACAATGCAGGAGGTAATGCAGAGATGAGTGGACTTCCAGAAACTGTCAGGAATAGAACAGACCAGCTTGATGCATTAGGTAATACAACTGCTGCAACAGGTAAGGGATTTGCTATCGGGTCAGCTGCTTTCACTGCTCTTGCTTTAATTACTGCTTATTTAAATGAAATTAAAATAGCGCTAGGTAACCTGGGAGAGAAATTCATAATGATATCTGGAACAAGTGTTGCAGTAGAGAATATTACATTTAGCCAATTAGCTCTTTATTTCGATTTGAGCATTCTTAACCCAAAACTCCTGGCGAGTCTTCTAATAGGAGGCGTGATTGTTTTTCTTTTCTGTGGATTAACAATGGGTGCAGTTGGAAGAGCATCTACTGTGGTGATAGATGATGTTAGGAATCAATTCAAAAATAAGAAGATACTTGAAGGTAAAGAGAAGCCAGACTATAGGCGTACGGTTAGCATAGTAACACGTGCTGCACAAAAGGAAATGATTATCCCATCTCTGATTGCAATAATTGCACCCATAGCTATTGGTCTTATACTCGGTGTTCCTGGAGTAATTGGTCTTCTTATTGGAGCACTTATAACCGGTTTCACACTTGCTCTTGTCCTTGCAAATACCGGTGGAGCCTGGGATAATGCAAAGAAATATATAGAAGAAGGTGCTTATGGTGGTAAGGGATCTAAGGCACACGCTGCCAGTGTAATTGGAGATACTATTGGGGATCCGCTTAAGGATACATCGGGACCATCACTAAATATTCTTATAAAACTAATGAGCGTCCTCTCGGTTATTACTGCTGGATTGATTCTGGCATACCATCTATTTTAAGCTATCTAAAAATTTCTCGCAACCACGCAAAGAACGCAGATATATTTTTTGCTCAATAAATTAAATCCTAATCCCCAAATCCCAACCCCTTTAATCTCTCGCAAAGACGCAAAGAGCGCAAAGCACGCAAAGAACTTATTTTATTAAATTCTAAATACCAGTCTCCGGTCTTCGGTCCCCTGTCAAATTTCATTATTATGACTTCGGGCCTCGGACTTTATATAAAAACTCAATAAACACAACGAACTATATAAACGCAATAAACTCTTTACATAAAGACTCTCGACTCAAGACTGAGTTCTCCTTAATCCGTGTTTCTCTAATAAATATTCTTCTAATCCTTTAATCTCTATAAATCGACTCAGGACTAACAACTTAAGACTGATTATTTAAATGTTGCTCTAAAATAAAGACCAAATTCATTAGAGGGGATTGTTTTCCATTCCTTCTTAAAAGATAAACCTATCCTGTACTTATCTCGAATTGGATAAAAGAATGCAAATTTGGCTCCATATCCTTTAAACTGCTGGGTAAAAAATTCTGTTATCCTGTATGGTCCTTCTATATATCTATCTTTTATCCTTTGAGATAGCATTATATAGTAGACTCCAGGTTTTATTATAAATTGAAAGAGTTGGAATTCTACACTTGAACCAAGAAGTAATTTGGTAGAATTATGAGTTACTTCTGAATTATATCTCCTCGGGTTATAATCAAGCAGTCCTAATGAGAAATACACTGATGTTTCAACTTCCAGATATCCATATGTTTTATTATCAAAAGGAAAGGAAAGTCCTGTACCCAGAGATAGTGAATATGAACCGGAGGGGGAGTAGTTACCCCCTCCAGAGAAAAAGAATCCTATTTCACTTAATAGTAATAATAACACCATTCGTAAACGAAGATATCTTAACCTTCATCATTTGGTGATTTCAATGTCAATCTGTGCTTTTTGTAGTCTCCCTGAATAATCTATATACACAGTTTTTATTTCACCAAAAACCTCATAAGGCCACTTTCCACCTTCACGATGTCCATTACCTGTATTCTTGAATCCTCCAAATGGTAGGTGACATTCTGCACCGATAGTTGGAGCATTTATATAGGTGATCCCGTCTTCAAGCTTGTCTATTGCCTTCATAGCATATATAATGTTATTTGTGTATATTGAAGAAGATAGACCGTATTCAACGTCATTTGCAACCTCTATAGCTTCATCAAAACTGGAAACCTTAATAACGGAGAGAACCGGACCAAATATTTCTTCTTGTTCTATTCTCATACCAGGTTCAACCTCTGTGAATATTGTGGGTTCCATAAAGAATCCATTATTATATTTTCCACCAGTAAGTTGATTCCCACCAATGAGAAGTTTCGCTCCTTCTTGCTTGCCTATCTCTACATAGTTCAAGACTATCTTCAATTGAGATTCATTGATTACAGGACCAACATCACTGGATTTTAAAAGACCATCTCCGACTTTTAGTTCTTTTGTCCTTTTTACTAAAATATCCATGAATTCATCATAAATATCTTTGTGTATGATTAACCTGGATGTAGCAGTGCAACGCTGCCCCGTTGTTCCAAATGCCCCCCAGAGTACACCTTCAATAGCAATGTTAGTGTCTGCATCATGCATAACAATCTGAGGGTTCTTACCACCCAATTCAAGAGAAACCCTCTTAAGATGCTTACCAGCAACTTCTGCTATCCTCCTACCAACTGCTGAAGAACCTGTGAAGCTAATAACCCCTATATCTGGGTGCTCCAATATAGCCTCTCCAACAACTCTTCCGGGACCATGGACAAGGTTTACAACCCCTTTTGGAACACCCGCTTCAGTGAGTATCTCGACAAACTTTGTTGCAGTTGCAGGGGTATCTGATGCTGGTTTGAACACAACCGTATTCCCCATAAGAAGTGCAGGAAATATCTTCCAACTAGGAATAGCCATAGGGAAGTTCCAGGGGGTTATTATCCCTGCAGTCCCGATTGGCTTTGTTATAGTATAAGCAGTCTTATTTGGAAGTTCGCTAGGGGATGTTATTCCATATAGTCTTCTTGCTTCTCCAAAAGCATAATAAGCGGTATCTACTCCTTCTTGAACGTCCCCTTTTGTTTCCTTTAAAACCTTTCCCATTTCCTTAGTCATAAGTTTTGCTAACTCTTCCTTCCTTTCAACCATTATATCGCCTGCTCTTCCCAGTATTTGTCCCCTTTCTGGAACTGGAAGATTTGCCCACACATCTCGTTGCTTTACTGCAGCTTCAACCGCATGCTCTACATCCTCTTTACCAGATTTTGGAAAAGTTCCAATTAATTCACTCCAATTAGCAGGATTTCTGTTTTCAAAGGTTTCCCCACTCTCTGCATCTACCCATTTGCCATTGATAAAATTACGGAATTTCTTAGCCATGTGACCTCCTTTCCTCCCAATTTTTCCTTAATTCAATTGTTTCATGAAAGATTTGTCTTATTCTCTCCTCATACTTTTCATCCATTTCTATATCTCTCCTTTTCATAACAATCTTTGCAGTATCTATTGCTTTTTCCAGTTTGTATTCAGAAAAATAATCCCCCCACCATGAAAAGGGAGGTAGGTATTTCGGTGGAAAATTAAATCCAAAGATATTGCAGAATGGACCAATTATCGTTCCTGTATTAAAAGATGTGTTTATAGCTGTTTTACAATGATCTCCCATAATAAGTCCTAGAAATTGCATTCCAGTCTCGTACTCTTCGCCTGAAAGATTTACCTTTATTGGACTGTAGTTATTTTTAAGGTCGGAATTTGTACTTCCAGCACCAATATTTACCCATTCCCCAATAAAGGAATGCCCAAGGAACCCAAAGTGCTGTTTATTAGAATATCCCTGGAAAATGCTTGCCTCTATCTCCCCTGAAAGTTTTGAGACTTTTCCTATAGATACAGTATCAATAAGACTTCCGCACTTTATAAAACACCCTTCTCCAATGAAAGCTGGTCCATCAATCACAGTATTTGCTCTTATTACACAATGATTATCAATATAAATTGGTCCATTAGATGCATCAATCAAAACACCATTTTCTATTTTAACATCTTTTCCTATATATACATTATTCTGGTTTTCAATGTGTGTAGATTTATGAATAGAACTTAATAGTTGTCCCAAATCATGAGAATTATCCAGGTCTTTGGATAATCTTTCTCGAAGATTAGCGATTATATCCCATATGAATTCATAAAGAGGTATATCCTCTTCCTTGGCATTCAGTTTTACTATTTCTTCCTTGGAGAGTATTTTATCGTTTCGGTATGCAACGATTTCACCCTGCTTATTTATAATGACCACGCCATATTCTAAATCTTTTATTATATCTGAATCCTCAAGTCTTGCATTTAAAAAGAGCGTATCTCCGTTTCTTTCTATCTTATCTCCAAATCCTGCTCTTTCTGAATAAATGAGGACAGGGCTTGTAAATGTCCTTTCAGCCCTTTCTTTTTGAGTATATTTTCCAGTCCTTATCTCCGCGACTGTCCTCATTCGGGAGATAGGATAGAAATTTTTATATTTTGAGTCTTCAAAGAGAACTATTTTCACTTTTTTATCCTATCAAATGAACACAAGAAGTCAAGGGGGGAGTATGTTAATCAAAATCAGCTGTTACTCCAACCCTTCCCCTGTAGTATGTTCTTCCTTCCGAAAGTTTATGAATATTACCGTTTAGGACAAAATGAAACTTTTCTGTTATATTAAATGATACAGACGAAGAGAAATCATAAAAGATGCCGGGAGGGTAGAGATTTTTCATTCTTTCTGATATAATGCTAAAGTTTGGATAATAATTATATCCCAATGAACCACCTACACTTCCTATAGCTCTTTTACCTGCCAGATGGGTAGCTGCTCTTAGTTTTGATGTAAAGATTGTATTTTCTCCTAAAATCCGCATAGCATCTACTTCTATCTGAAGCCCATTTTTTAACCACAGGAGGACATATGGACCAATACTTTCTTCTTCTAAAGATTTTTTCCATTTAACGCCATACTCTCTATATCCTTCTCTTTGCTCTTCTAATCCAGTTCTTATTCTGTTTTTATTTTGCTTTCTATAGGAATAAAAGCCCTCTTTATCATCAAGATATCTTCCATCATATCTAAGGAAGAATCTCCTTTTTCCTTTATTTGGTATTTTAAGGTTAATTGAGATATTGTTATCAAAAAAAAGCTCTTCTCTATACATGGTGTTTAGATATCCCTGGAGGTATATGTTATGCTCAAATTCAAAGGATATGCTTCCGGAATAATCTCTAACATTTCTACCTTCTCCAGCAGGGACTCTCTCAAGGATATAATTCCCATATGGATCTTCATAGTAAGTCTTGCTTAAGGCATCATAGGAATAATCTCCTTCACCTAAATCAACTTCCCTATAGTAACTTTCCCATTTTGTAATTCTTTTTTGAGACAAACCAAGTCTTCCCTTAAGTTTTAAAAACTCAAGTTGTATATTTGTTAATAGAGTCCCATTTGATATACTTTGAAATTCCCCGGATTCAATATTATTTCGTATACTATGTGAAGCTATAAGGTTGGTATTCTTATAGGTGAGATTAGTTCTTATAATATATATACGAGCTGTATCCCCATTTTCATTTCCTTCAAGCCCGGCTCCTAAGTACAGAGGCTTACTCTCAAATATTGCCTCTTTTTTATATCGGTCAGCTCTACTTAAGGAACGTATGTAGAGATTTAGCATATTCCACCTTAGACCACCTCTTAACTCTTTCTTGACATTGTGAACTTCATCCCACCCGATATAAAAAGGTTGGAATTCACCTCTTGCTATGTTTCTTCTAAGGGAACCTGCCTTTCCCCATAGATAGTATGCTTTTATACGTTCAGTCGGGTTTGAAGTTATGGAATACTCAGCAAAATCAGAAGGTAATTCATTAAGTTCCCATTTTTTAAGGAGGTCTCGAGCTCCTTCCCATTCCCTTGTTAGAAAATCAGTTGTTCTTCTGTAATAATTTGCATGTAAATTAATAAACTTGTTTGGTGAATATGTGGCGTTAAAATTACCACTCGCTCCGTCTTCTATAGCTCCACCATATTTATTTAAATATCGTCTTGCTTTAACTTCTCCTCCAATAAATAGACTTTCAAACTGTTTATAATAGTCTATAGAAAGGAGGTTATCGTTTCCTGGTAAATCAACCTTTCTCTTTACACTCCACTGCCCATCGCCTGTCCATCTAAAAGACGTGAGTGAATCGATATAGATATATTCACCCTTTTCATCACCTGCCCATTCAAAGTTAACTAAATAAGAGCCATTTCTATTCCCACGGTATACAAAGATAGAATCAAGTAGGTCATAATCTCCATTACCTGCGCCTACAAAACTGGCTGAGTATATGTATCCGAATCCAGAATCAGGATATACCTCGTCAAATTTATCCTTCTCTGTATAGTCCTGTTCACGAGTAAAGGAAATATTAAAATCACTCCCTTCTAAAGTTGCATTATAGAAGATATTAGTTGAACCATAGGGGTGATACTGAAATAGAATGAGGATTGTGGATTCACTATCTATAAATACATTGGGGTTAAAGGTGATGGTTCCCTGGTAGTAATTCATCACATAATCCTTCTCTATTCCGCTCTTAAGTAATCTTCCATCTAAGAAAACCTGTTCGGAGCCCCTAACTATCTCAAAATCGATATTACTATTCCCTGGGTATAGTTTGTACGGTCCCTGATTTCCTTCTTCACATCTGAATGTGTATTTACCATATTTTCCTTTAGTAATCCCAACCACACCAGAAAAATTCTTCCAGCGGGCATTAAGCCCAAGCAATCTCTTTAATATCCCCCGCTGACTTGCTTCTATATCACCAAGACGAAAGGATAGCTCTGGTGAAATAGCTTCAACATATATCTCATCTATCTCTCTTATATTCTGTGAAGCACCTCTTCCTTCCGGTATATTTTCATCAGAGAGCACTCCTCTAATATCAAAATTCCCTGCTTTTCCTCCCAGTCTCATCCAGAGGCTTTGAGTTATATTAGCACCTCCCGAAGTTACCTCAACATATAAGCCTTTGTTACCATTGATTATGAGGTTACCTTTATCTACTTGTTCAATATCTACACTCTTTTTGACTATTGTATCAGTGGATGTAACCGGAGACCATCTTTTGTATATTTCTTTTATCGGTAGACCCAGATGTAAAAATTTCACCCTTAGTGTGTCTTCAATTGCAATTTTAAATTTTATAATACCCTTATTGTAATCTATCATATATACGGAATCCCTGAGTAGCAATATTTCATCATGCCATACACTATCAGAACCAATAAGGATATTTCTATATCCAATATAGATTTCCGAAGTATCAGGTGATTCCAGAAAGAGTGTCTCAGTTGTGATCGATAAAACTAAAAAAATCAAATTACCATCTCATCCTTTATGTTTTTCATAAATTTAATACACATTGGCAAAAAATCTCTTTTTTCCATATTACTTTATAGTATAAACATTGCAAGGGAAGGGAAAGTTCCTTATTCTTGACATTAATAAAAAATACTCTAAGATTGAGCAATGAAAAGGTTATTAGTCTACATGAGTGAAGCTTCAAATAATTGGTTAACTTCGTCGGTCTTCTGTCTCCCATCTTTGGTCTTTTACCAATCAACCCATTCACTCATATACTCATCAACTCATTCACTCAAAAAACGGAGGAAATTTTATGGATGAAAAATTAGCTGATTTAAAAAAAGAAGTGTGGAGTCATTTTGAGCATACACAAGTTGTTTTCCTGGCTACAACTGAGGGGAATAAACCAAGGGTTAGACCTGTTACACTTATATATTTCAATGACAAATTCTGGATTACCACTGGCACAGATAGTGCAAAGGTAAAACAGATAAAGGAGAACCCGAATATTGAGTTCTGTCTATTGTTTAAAGAGGGCGAATATAATGGTTACATTAGAGGGGGAGGATTAGCAAATATAATAGAAGATAGCAAGATAAGAAAATTAGTAGCGGATAATACCCCATTTTTCAAGGAATACTGGGAGAGTGCGGAAGATCCGAGTTTTACTTTACTTGAGATTGTCATTAAGGAGATAGAATATATAAGACCCGAAGAATTTGAAGTAGAAAGACTTTCATTATAATATATATTTTTCCTTATATGGAGTTCTGTCCCAATCTCTGGTTGGTGCAAAGGATTTTTCTACCACTCTTAATGTTTTCTAATCAACCTCAGTTTTAAAACTCTTTTCAAAAACCTCTATTTCTTTATTCAGGAAATAACTTATGATAGTTCTAATGACCACAATTGAACCAAGTAATGCCATTTCCATAAGAGTTGGCTTCAGAAAAGTCATAATTATGTCAGCTACAATAAGAAATTCCAAACCGAGCAATATATAGGAACCAAAGTCACGTCTTAGCTGATGTCTTAATAAGCACATCCGATTGCCTTTTATTCTATAAAATTCACATCTTAACAATTTTAAAAATGTAATTATTGTACCCCATGTTATAATGGCGACACCAGCAATTCCAATACTATAGGAAATATATTTAAGAACAATCATCTCTCCTCCATTTATATATGTTATATTATATATAAAAATTTTATTTAAATCAAGCGAATTATGAATTGCATTGAGATTCTGAAGTGATGACTAAGGGAGGATATAATATTATTACTTTTGGCTTGACATCTTAATTTGGTTTTTTAAAATATTTAAAAAAAGGAGGTTTATCATGCCAAGAGTTGTTCATTTCGAAATTCACGCAGATGACCCTGAAAGGGCAGTGAGCTTTTATAAAAATGTATTCGACTGGGAAGTGGAAAAGTGGGAAGGTCCTATGGATTACTGGCTTCTTTCGACGGGCAAGGATGAGCCAGGCATTGATGGTGCTATCATGAGACGTGAACAGCCTCTAACTGGAAACGATGGATTTGTTGCATACATTTGTACCATTGGTGTAGATTCATTAGATGAGTTTACCGAGAAGGTTACATCTAATGGCGGACAGATTATAACGCCCAGGTCGCCAATTCCTGGCGTCGGTTGGTTCGCTGAGTGCAAAGATACAGAAGGGAATGTGTTCGGTATAATGCAGAACGACCCAAATGCTAAATAGATATTAATAAAGTAATTCTATTAATATAGTTATAGAGAGTTAATAAAATTGGAGTTTACTCTCAAACAAATTAATAGATACTATATTAAGTCACATTCCCTTTTATGTGATTCACATCAAAAGAATCCTGTGGAAGTAGTTCGGGAAATCTGTGGATTAAACGCACAGTCCGCCAGAGCCCCTTATCTTTCTTTATGGGGCAGAATTGAAGGATTCAAGAAAAGCGAGCTTTCAAAAGCCCTTTATGAAGACAAACTGCTTATTAAAACCTGGCTTTTGCGAGGAACTGTGCACATAGTCCCTGTACAGGATTTCACAATTTACCAGAAAGCCCTTCAGGGTTATTTAGTTGAAAGGTTGAGACGTTATCTGAAAGGAGTTAGCTTTGGATTAAAAGCTAATGAAAGAGTAAAACTACATCAAAGTATCCTTGATGAACTCAGGGACGCATCCCTTACAAAAAGAGAGTTGTTGTCAAAGGTGGAGCATTTGATGAGGGATTACAGAGGGAAAGAACAAAAAATTATTATGTTTCGAGCAATATGGGAGTTAAGTCATCAGGGTTTAATCTGTCACGGAAAGCCAACTGGTCCATGGTATCATTTTAAGGAGAATCGATTCACTTCTGTTGAAAACTGGCTTAGTGGAAAGGAACCTGAAGGCATTAATGAGGCAGAGGCAAAAAGAATACTACTCGAGAAATATCTACATAGCTACGGACCAGCAAGTATTCAGGATTTTGCCTATTGGACTGGATTTAGAGTGACTGATGCGCGAAAGATTTTGGACGAGGTTAAAGATAGAATTGTGAGTGTTAAAATAAATGATGCAAAGGGGTCCTTCTTGATGTTAAAGGAGGATGTGGATGTATTAAATAAAATAGATAAAGATATGCGCTCTGTCCGTTTCCTTCCAGAATTTGATTCTATAGTAATGGGACACAAGGACAAATCGCGAATCTTAAATGAAAGATATAGAAAGAAAGTTTTTCTTCCTCTTGCAAGCGTTGCCCCTACAATACTTCAGGGTGGACGCGTAATTGGCATCTGGAATTACAAGTTTATAGATAAATCACTTACTTTATCTCCCTTCAGATCCTTGGGTACGGAAGAAATTAGAAAAATCAAACGTGAATCAAGTCAATTAAAACAATTTTTGGAATCTCCCGATTAAGAAATTAATTATTTTTTGCCACGGAGACAGAGAGGGCCCAGAGAATTTTAATAACATAGAGATGTTTCCATAATTCCTTTTAAGATTTAGAAAGATTTCTCAGTGACCTTCATATTTCTCTGTGTTCTATTTGGTGGTGTGGTTAAAATAAAATAAAAATATTATCTTTGTGTTCTCTATGCCTCTGTGGCTTAATTTAGGTCTTAGGTTTTGGGTGTTGGATTTAGAAATTAATTAAACAAGTTCTTTGCTTCCTTTGCGGACTTTGCGAGAAATTAAATGGGATGGGATTTCGTATTTAGTATATAAATAATTTTTCTCTGTGTTTTTTGTTTTCCTCTGTGGTCTCAGGGTCTCTGTGGCAAATACTAAAAAATCCTTGACATTTATTTAATTTTTAATATAAGGAGTAAATCAAGTAAAAAGGTATTGCAGCAGAGTACTGGGAAGGTGTTGTTTTAAGAAGAGGAGCCTGTTTCATAGGTTAATCGGAATTCCTCTACAATGGTTCCTAATTTTTCCATTGAATCTTTTATAGTAATAACTTTTTCGTTAAGATTTCCGATAACCTGTCTTTGATTTTCAATAAGTTCGTTGATATTTTTTATAAAGTTAATATTATCTTTTCCAATCACAGAAGACCGTTCAATTCTTTTCCCGAGAGTTTCTATATAATCTATTTCGCATTTTGAAACTTCAATTGTTAAATCCAGACCATCCTGTATTGAAGACAACTGAGTTCCTACCATGTCGAACTGCTCCATTATCGAAGATGATGCAATTTCAATATTCTTCGTCGCCTCGAATACCTTAGAAGTTCTGTTTGTGAGGTCTTTAACATCACTTAAAATGGTTTTTGCAATTTTAGATATCTCATCTGTGTTGGAAGAAGCGGTCTTTGCAAGTTCATTCATCTCCTCAGCTATGATTGAAAATGCTCCTCCCAGCTCTCCAGCTCTTTCTGCTTCAATTGATGCATTTAGAGCTAAAATGGAGGTATCTTCAGCTATTTCCTTTGATGAATTGGCAATCTCCATTACATTACTGGATAATGTTGTTAGTGGTTTGATTGTCCCCTCTACAGCCCTTGTAGTTTCTGCTATTTCATTTAAAAGTTTAATGTTATCCAAAACACTATTTCTGCTTCTAATAAGGATGTTATTGAATTCTTTCACTCGCCCGATAATTTCCTCTCTCAAAGTTTTTATATTCTCATGGGATACGAGGAGTTCTTCCAATGCTTTTTCTACTTCCCCAAGGGCTTTTATCTGGCTATTACCACCCGAGATGATATCTTTCATCTTATCTTGAATTGTATCTATTTCCTCGCGTATTTCATTAGTAGTGTTGTATGTTTCCTCGGTGAAACCTTTGAGTTTCTCTGATGTGTTAACCAAAGGCTGAAGCGAAATGTGGGTTTGTAGTGCATGTGTTAACAATGATGCAAAAAATTGAGCATATTCTATTTCTTTTTCAGTAAAAGCACCAATTAAATTATGCTCAAAATCTATTACTCCAAGTACATTGTAATCAGAGATCAATGGTAGTGCCATCTCAGATTTTACATCACTCTTTAATTCAATATAGTCCTCTGCATCTCTGGTGTTTCGAACTATTATCGGCTTTTCTTCTCTAACACACTTTCCAGTTATACCACTACTTATAGGTATTGCACTTCCTTTTTCAATTTCTTTATTTGTGCTATATATTAAAGCAATCTCTTCCCTATCATAATCAACTTTAAATATGTTAAGTCCTGTCCAGTCTACATATCGAGTGGAATTTATGCTCACAGCTCTAACAGTTTCATCAAAAGACCTTTTTATCACCTCCGACTGTAACTTGATGAGGTCTCTACAAATAGAGCCTTCTATTGCATCAGATGTTATTTTTCTTATAAACCAGCGGATTATTAAAAATCCTATTATAAAAAGTGATATATTTAACGGATTTGGTTTACTTGTCACTATAAATGCTGTATAAGCAGCAATAGCGTATAAGATATAGTAAAAGACTTCCCAGGGAATTATAAATAAGATTTCATTCAATTTTGATTTCCTTGAAATAAACTCAGGAGAGTAAAAAATGCCAACTACAAGAATAAAATGTATGAGGAAGAAGAGTAATGTGGTTACCAAATTATCCATTATATTTGCTCTAAAAATAATACCAGCAATAAAGATAGAAAGAGCATAGGCTGAACCGTTAATCATAGCCTGGAATAGACTTTTCTTGAATATTCTATCTGCGATAATAAGAAAAACAAATATCCAGAAAGCTGCATTTGCGGGTCCATATAGAAAATACAATAAGATAGTTATTGCATTTGTAAGAGAGAGATAAGAATATTTTCGTAAATGTACAGGCTTAAATCTGAACAGTAATACAGCAAAGAAAGAAATGAGTAAGAGAGGGGAGTATCTTATTCCGGATAGGGGAAGGAATATTCCGAGTAGAACTGCAGTCAACAGGATTTGGAAAAATCCTATCTTTCTTTTGAGGTCCAAAGATTTAAATATTAAAATATCCATACAATCCTGTGATATATTTTAAGGTTATCAGTAGAAAAATCAAGGGTGTATGAGATTAATATACCTATTATTAACACTTACAAATTTTTATTTTTTGGCATTGTCCCAAAGTTGTATGATATTGCATTTTTATGTAGTTTAT
>SOIB01000059.1 GCA_004377355.1 Candidatus Stahliibacteriota bacterium
GCAGAATATGATTATGGAATATGACACTCTGAATGCCTCTGGTCATCGCCAGCCTGAAGAATGCAAAGGCCACATTCGTGGAATAGTATTCAACAAGACCAATCAGCACGGTATCCCAGCGTTCGCTATCTATCTGAACATTAATGGCATGAGGGTTAAAAGAACACTAATCTCTCAAAATCCTGCAAAAGTGAACAGCGCCGGGCAGTACAGTCCAAAAGCACTTGAAGCCAGAGCGGGACATGCCATTACGTGGATAATGAGTGAAGATGAAAGTAAGAAGTTCATTGCGGTAATTCGCGATAACATCTACGAGGCTCTTTAATGGCGCCAATAGAAGGATTAGTTCTGAAAAGTTCTGGTTCTTTTATGAAAGTCCGCCTCTGCTCGGGCAAAGTTCTACATATCCCAAAGGTCAAGAAATTGGCCTTTGGTGATAAAGCATGGATCTGTTTCAATTATACTGATATGTCAGTTAGAGAAGTATTAACTGATTATGAGTATCATGAATTGGATAAAGATACAGAAGTTGAATTAGGTCCAGAATTTGACCCGGAAACAGGTATCGTTGAGGGAATAGCCTTAAATGGTTCTGTGTTTCTCTCTGACTGATTTGTGAAGGGGCCTGTCCTATTTGTGGGTGGCCCCTTCACAAATACTAAAGAAAGGAGGATACTATGTGGTGGCATAAGTAGAATCATGTGTTTGTAATTTGCTTGGGGAGAATTACTAAACACACAAAAAACATTAACCCCAAGAATAATATTAATTCCCTTAATTGGGGAAAGGTTAGGTAAACAATGGCAGGATCAGCAAGAAGTATGCAAAACAGTGATTTCTTTGGACTGAGGGTAGCAAGTTGTAATTATTTTCCGGCACATTCGAAGAATGGTGTCAACATCAGTGCTCGTTGTACCATCAATGCATTTATGAACATTGCAAGCCGGGCGAATAACGGAGAAGGCCAGAGTACGGTTGTTCCGTTGACAGCATGGGGAAAACTCGCCGACGTATGTGCAAAATCGATGTCGCCGGGTAAAGAGTTTCATTGCTCGGCAGAACTGAAGGGATACGAAGCTCGTGTATTCCACAATCAGCAACCGGTAGTTATGCCTGATGGAACAACTCTTACCACCAACAAGCTCGGGTTCAGTATTACCAAGTTATTGTTTGGTGAAGAAAGTGCAAAGCATATTGCCAATGAGATTCAGAGCGGAATCCGTCCGCCTGATTACAATCTGGCTGGCAGCCCAGGATATAACACGTGGAGAGAGACCCTTAAGAAGAGAAATCTTCTGGCTTTCGATCCGGCATTGCCTACGTTCGGAAATGCGAAAGTTATCCTCCCTCAGGGTCCAGGTATTGGTGCTTATACACCGACAGCCCCGCAGGCAGGAACAGCATTCGTTGCTCCTCAGACAGCGGCTGTTGAAGCAGCAGTTGTTAACGCAGCCATGAATCCAGGTGCAGTTGGTGCAGCTCTTTTCCAGACTCCAGCGGCAGCCCCGATAGCTCCGGTTGCGCCAGTGGTAAATCCGGGTTTTCAGACAGGGCCTGTAGCTCAGCCCGATTTTGCAGCTCCGGTAGGTGTGTAGAAAAAGCCCCGTCAAAGTCCAATAGCGTTGGAATAGAGCGGGTTAACGGTTCATAAACTAATGTAGCTTTATGAATCATACCTCAGTAGGGATAAGCCTCAATAGTGCGTAGGCTCCCTACTGGGGTTTTTTACTACATTTTTTTGCTTTGTAACCGTGTTTATTTGCTTTAATAGTATAGTATTAATTATCATTACAGTTATTTTTTTACTATACTACTCTTTTTTGCTAGGGATTATGTGGTTATATCTAGACCGCGACCTTTAATATACTAATGAGAAATTAGGAGGGTGTCATGAAAATCTTAAATAAAACAGAGGTATTACAACAACTTTGCAAAACTAATAAGAAATACGGAATGTATATTTCTTTTTCAGAAGATGAGGACTGGGCTGAGATTGAGAAAGCTGCTCCATACCTGACTAAAGACTGTGATCAGATTCTTGTTGACTGTGAAGCATGGTTACTATTTGATAATGGGGAAGAAATGCATAAATATTATGACCAGACCGTCGGTGGTGATGGGCCAACGAAGCTGAATAATTATAATGGTCTGGCGGTAGTTTATGCTTTGACATGTAACCCACATGGCCAACTTGAAAATGAAAACACATAGGAGGATATTATGTATTTTACTAATTTTGTTAAACATGATGGTTATTATGAGAGTCTTTGTTCATTAAGAGAAGGACTTGGACCAATACTTAAGTGCCGGGCTGTAAGAAATTATACCAAAGATTATGAAGTAATTATTCGGGATTATGAGACTGGTAAAATGGTAGCATCTAAACCAGGGCCAATGGTCCATAAAGCAGCCTTATACCAAACTAAAATCATAGCAGTTAACTTTATCAAGAGTGAGCTAAAGGAGCATTCAAATGGACAAAGTAATAGACCATAGAAGATACAAAAAGGGTAAGGTATATTGTAATAAATTCTGCGACCATAAAGAACAGGCAAATTGTGTAGGTTATATGCCATTTATCAGGGATAGGGGGTGCACTTTCAAATGTTCGGGTAACCTCTGTAGATGGAACGCTCTTATCTCAGAAAAACAGACTGTTATGATATACATAGTGGGAAGACTTGAACCTAAAGGGGGCAGGGTTTTATTGGAGATAGATGGTGTTTTTGACGATTATTCGCGCGCAGTCGGACATTGTAAAACTGTAAGACACTTCATTGGACCAATACTATTAAATGAAACTTTACCAAAAGAAGGGATTGCATGGCCTGGGATGCACTACCCTAACAGACGGGCAATAGAATTTACCAACGAAAAACTGGATGTGATGTAATAGTATAGTATAATAATAAAGGAGTGTAACATGTTTTCATTATTGAAAAGACTTTTTCCAACTGACCCTCTAAAAGAGAAACTCAAATGGGCAAAGAAAAGGAAAAAGATAGAAAATAAATTATTCTGGAAAATAGACAGAAAAAAGCAGAAAGAAGAAAAAAGAATAAAAACCTTTATCGATAACGATATCTGTCCCACATGTGGTGAAGCTGTTAAATTAACTATAACAACGGACGATGATTGTACAGACAACCATTACAAGTGTACCAACTGTTCTTTTGAGAAACATTATTACTGTGATGATGAAGATGGTGAATGGTAAGTTTATACCTTATTAGTATAGCATTTCATAAGTTTGATTAAGCTTTCGACTGCTTCTGTTCTGTTTTCTATTTTTTAGAAAATACATCCAATCCTAAATTAATAATCTCTGCTGCTGATTGATCAGCTCCGATATCTTTCGCAATTATAGAAGCTTTGCTGACGACATCTTGCAATTCCTTCATATTGATCTGTTTTAGAATTTTTTCTGAAATTGGGTCAATAACAAGAGTATTTTGCTTTTTCAAACCGAACTCTAATAACTCGACAAAAACTACGGCTTGCTTCAAATTATATTTACTTTCATATTCTTCTATTTCTTTGACAAGCTCTGGAGATAAGCGAAGTGTGTACCGTTTCTTTAAGGTAGGAGACGTCTGTGTCACTTGTGACACAGGTGACTCTTTATCTTCAATAGACGTCTCTTTTGACGTCGGGACAAATGTCCCGACGTCGGTTGTCTTAGCTTTAGATTTGGTTCTTTGAGCACGCTTCTTAATTGTGGCAGGTTTAACTGCGGACTTGAATAAAATATTCACTTCTTTAGTTAATTCTTTACCAATCTCACTCGGCGTCATACCTTCTTCTAGTTTAACATCTATTTCTTGCTCAATGTATACCTGGCAAGCTTCTTGTTTAAAATTTCTATCAACCATAACTATTCTCCTTCAAACGTATTTATTAAGATATATCCGTCCCTATTAACAATATAAGCATTAATTTCCATTTGTCAACCCCTAAGGTGAAAATAAATATCTTTTAACAAAAATAATTATAAGGAAGACATGATCAATGATAAACGGACGAAATCATAAAGGATAATGCTGGACTACTCTTTTTTTAAACATAACGTGATGGATTATGTTATACTATGCTACTATACTAACAGAAATCGCAAATTCGCGCTAAAACAACGCAATAAGGTACTAATATGTCAGATAAACCAGAGAAATTCGAAATAGGTGATAGAGTGATATTAGTGGGTAAAGAGTTAATCCCTTGGAAGACCTGGCCTGTTTGGGGCTCAAAATATGGTTGTGTAGGTACTATTGATGGTATAGGCAGCGCATATTCAAACGTACAATGGGATAATGGTAGTAGTAGAATGATAGACAGCCACTACTTACGACATTTTGCTGGCGTGGAAGAAATATCACCTAACCATGCGTTTATTATATATAAAAGGAGTATCAATGCTAAGCGTTAAAGAAGGTGATAGAGTAATATTAAGAACGGCAGATAGTGAACCATCAGCAATAATACCGTTATGGGGATCAAAGTATGGATGTGTAGGAACTGCCTTAGGTAATAGTAAAGTTTCTACAATGGTACAGTGGGATAATGGTGAAGAAACGGGGTTCTTTCTATATAAGCTGGAACTGTTCAAAGATATTGCTGGGCCAAAGGATGATGATCCTAACCTAGCGTTCTTACACAAGAAAAGGGAGGGAATATTTCGATGAGGGATGATGTTATGCTGTGGGGAGTGCTGCTCTATACTATCGAAATGGGTGATACTGTTCTACTTTATATTATACTATTTTACTGTATATCGATCCTGATTGATTTCGATATCGAAAAGTGTGTCGAGTAGACACCCTGTGATATATAATTACAGTGTCTTTTTTGTAATACATAAAGATGATGGCCATTTGAGTATAATAAATATAGTAGAATAGTATAAATAAAAGTAATAAGGAGGGTCAAGATGGAAGATGTTGCAGATGTCATTGGTCGAATAGCATTAGGTATATTAATGTTAATAGTTTGTGGGATATTCATTGTTATGTGCTGTAAGATATTCTCAACTATAAACCTTATTAGCTTTTGGATAATTATTTTCGTTTTCTTAGGTATCCCTATCCAAGTACTCAAAGAGAAAGCAAACACAGTTACTTGGTTCTGGATACTTCGTATAACGCAATATACATTGTTTG
>SOIB01000173.1 GCA_004377355.1 Candidatus Stahliibacteriota bacterium
GTTCTATTTCACTCCCCTCCCGGGGTTCTTTTCACCTTTCCCTCACGGTACTAGTGCACTATCGGTCACCAGAGAGTATTTAGCCTTATGTCGTGGACAACATAGATTCCCACAAGGTTAACGTGTCCCGTGGTACTTAGGAACTCGCCCAGAAGAGATCGAACTCTTTCGCTTACAGGACTATCACCTTCTGTGGTTAATCTTTCCAGGATTATTCAGCTAGAATTCGATTTTGTAACTCTTCCAATCCATCCGAACTAGACTACGGACGAGTCCTACAACCCCGCCTGTGCAACGCGAACGGGCTTTAACACACAGGTCGGTTTAGGCTCTTTCCCTTTCGCTCGCCGCTACTGAGGAAATCATCCTTACGGATTTTCTCTTCCTCCAGGTACTAAGATGTTTCAATTCCCTGGGTTTGCCTCCCTTTCGGGATAGGCCCGGTTTACCGGACCTGGGTTACCCCATTCGGAAATCCCCGGATCTACGCCAGCTTGACGGCTTCCCGAGGCTTATCGCAGCCAGCCACGTCCTTCATCGCCTACTTCTACCTAGGCATCCACCATATGCCCTTAATGCTTGTCCAAAAGTCTAACATCTATTCAATTATCAAAGAGCTATAATATATTATAGTTAATCTTATTGTTTATTTTGTCAAGGGGTTAGATTAACAAAATGTTAACCTTATAGTCTTTCCCCCTGTTTTATACGAGGTGTTAAAGAAAATGTCTGATTACAAAAGGGACATTTATAAGGCTTTTCTCCGTGTTTTACATAAAATGTCCTACCACATTCAGAACATTTATATATTTGAAGCTCCTTAGTTTTTTTCTCATCACCGGTCTCCCCCATTGTACCACGACATAAAGGACATAAAGGTTCATTCTCATCCTTAGGTGACAGATAAATCAAAAATCCACATCTTTTGCATTCAAATTCTTTCATAGTATTTAATAATATATTTTAATGTCATACTGTCAAGCCTTAATTAGTATATGGGTGAATGAGTATATGGGTGAATGGGTAGATGAGTTAGTCGGTTGGTCTGTTGGTGAGTTAGTCTGTTAGTAATTGTTAATGTTGTGTTTATCGAGTTCGTAGAGTTTATTGGGTTTGTTGAGTTTATTTTGCGTTTTTAGCGTCAATGCGTTTATTGCGTTATTTACGTCTTTACTAATATAATAATAACTAATTAACTAACCTCCGGTCTTCTGTCATCGGTCTTTGGTCAATTTATTTTCTAGAGCCCTTGACCCCTTGAATCCTTGAACCCTATATAAAATCAGTATCCCCTAAGTTCCTTCATTTTTTTCTCAAATATTTTGTCCTGCATTGGCTGATATTTTTCAAACTGCATGTAATGTACTCCCCTACCACTTGTAAGTGAACGTAGGGTTGTGGCATAGCCAAATAAATTAGATAAAGGTATCAATGCATCTATCAATTCAACATCTTCCCTGTGATTAACACTCTGTATGTCAGCCCTTTTTGAATTGAGATCATCTAAAACTGAGCCAAAATATTCTTTCTGTATTGTAACTTCCACCTTCATAATAGGTTCTAAAATGATTGGATTGGCCTTTTTATAGGCTTCTTTAAATGCCCTGGTAGCTGCAATTTTATAAGCAATATTACAGGAATCCTCCTCATTATAAGAGCCTCCCTTTAGAATAACACGCCCTCCGGAAACTTCATATCCTGCGAGGCTACCTGAATATCGTGCCTCCTCTACACCTTCTTTTATAGCATCAATAAATTCAAATGGTACTTCATTTTGTGAAGCTTTATTAATGAACTCAAATTCTTCAGAAGGTTCCAGGGTTAGAATAACATGCCCATACTGACCTTTAGTTCCAGTCTGTCTAATGAATTTTCCTTCTGCTGTAGCATTCTGCCTTATTGCTTCTTTATAGGAAACCCTGGGAGTACTTATTCTTGCATCCACGGAAAATTCTCTTCTAATCCGCTCTACAATCACTTCAAGATGAAGTTCACCCATACCATAGATTAAGGTCTCTCCTGTATTGACATCTTTTCTCACTTTAAAGGTAGGATCCTCTTCATTCATTTTATCAAGTGCAACAGTTAACTTCTCCTGGTCAGCGAGTGTTCGTGGAGTAATTGATGTAAAAATAACTGGGCTTGGAACCTGGGGAGGTTCCAGAAGAATAGGGTGTTCTTCCATAGTAAGGGTATGACCCGTAACGACACCATCCAGACCTCGTAAGGCAGCAATCTCGCCAGCTTCAACTTCTTCCACTTCTTCCATTTTATTGGCATGTATAAGTATTATTTTCGAAATTCTTTCTTTCTTACCTGTATTAACATTAATAACCCTTTGTCCCTTTTTTATCTTACCTGAGTAAATCCTTACAAAAGCTAATTTCCCATGAGGATCTGTCAGTATTTTAAAAGTAAGAGCACTAAATGGATCCTCAGGTTTGTTCTCCCTCATCTCCACTTTATTTGTCACAGGATTTACTCCAGTCGCTGGTGTGACATCAAGAGGGGAAGGTAAATAATCTATAATAGCATCCATTACCTTTTGTACACCTATATTCCTTAACGCAGCACCTCCCATTACAGGAAAAACATTAGATCTGATAGTTATATTTCTGATGGCTTTCTTCAATATAAGAGGAGTAATTTCCTCACCATCCAGGTACTTTGCCATTATCTCATCATCATAGAGACTAAGTTTGTCAATCAGTTCTTCTTTTAATTCTCTTGATTTGTTCATAAATTCATCAGGGATTGGTATACTTTCATATATAACACCCTTTTCATCCTTCCAGACCCATCCCTTCATATCTATAATGTCGACTAGTCCATTTAACTCTTCATTGAAAAACATTGGAAAGTTGATAACCAGAGGTATTACCTTAAGTTTATCTTTCATCATTTCAACTGTTCTAAAGAAATCCGAACCTTTCCTGTCTAATTTATTCACAAAGGTTATTCGGGGTAACCCATATCTATCAGCTTGCCTCCATACAGTCTCCGATTGAGCCTCCACACCTTCTACACCACTAAATATTACTATACCACCATCCAAGACTCTCAGAGTCCGTTCAACTTCCATTGTAAAATCTACATGTCCGGGAGTATCAATAATATTAACTCTTTTATTCTTCCAATAAATAGTAGTAGCTGCTGATGTGATTGTAATTCCCCTTTCTTTTTCTTGATCCATATAATCCATTGCTGCTGAACCCTCATCTACTTCTCCCATTTGATGAACTCTTCCGCTGTAATAGAGTATTCTTTCTGTTAAAGTAGTCTTCCCTGCATCAATATGGGCTATAATTCCAATATTTCGAATATCGGAGATAGGAACTTCTTTTCTATTATAGTATCTATAACTCATTGGGAATGATCTAAATTGAAGCTTGTTTAGTTTATCATTAAGAAATAAGAAAAATCAATAAATTCAACTTTACTGGTTTACCATCCGAAATGCGCAAAGGCCTTATTAGCTTCTGCCATTTTATGGGTATCCTCTTTTTTCTTATATGCGGCTCCCTCCTTCCTAGACGCTGCTATAAGTTCATTACAAAGTCGCTCCTTCATTGTATATTCACCCCTGTTTTTAGCAGCCAATACCACCCATTTGATTGCAAGAGAAATTCTTCTATCTGGTCGAACTTCCACTGGTACCTGATATGTTGCTCCACCAATTCTTCTGGGTCTGACTTCAACCATTGGTTTTACATTATTTACTGCTTTATTAAAAACCTCGATACCTTCTGTTCCCGTTCTCTCAGTAATTAGATCTATAGCTCCGTAGAATATCTTTTCAGCTATAGTCTTTTTCCCATCTTTCATTACGTTATTTATAAACTTAGATACAAAAACAGAGTGGAATTTATAATCCGGAGCAACTTTTCTTTTAGGAGCCCTTCTTCGCCTTGCCATTTACTCCTCTCTCGGTTTCTTTGTTCCATACTGGGAGCGACTCTTCCTTCTCCCTTCAACACCAGTTGAGTCATAAACTCCTCTAACTATATGATATTTAACTCCAGGTAAATCTTTAACTTTACCACCTCTTACAAGAACTATTGAATGTTCTTGAAGTGTATGTCCTTCGCCTGGTATATATGCTGTAACAACTATTCCATTCGAGAGCCTCACCCTTGTCACCTTTCTCAGGGCTGAATTAGGTTTTTTGGGTGTTGTAGTATAAACCCTAACACAAACTCCTCTTTTTTGAGGGCATCCTTCAAGAGCAGGTGACTTTGTCTTCTTTTTTACTTTTTTCCTTCCCTTACGTACAAGTTGATTAATTGTAGGCATGAAGAACCTCCTATGCGCTTTTTGCTTCTCCCTCTTCCACTTCCTCTTCCTTATATCTCAATTCAATAAGTTCAAAATCTCTAAAACCTGTTCCTGCTGGTATCTTACCCCCGATTATTACATTCTCTTTAAGGCCACTTAGATGATCTACTCTACCTTCTAACGCAGCATTGAGTAGTACATTCGTAGTCTGCTGGAAAGATGCTGCAGCTATTACAGAATCTGTAGAAAGAGAAGATCGGGTAATGCCTAAGAGTAGAGGTTCGAATGTAGCAGGGTGTCCACCTTCGGAAACTACTTTCCTATTTTTCTCCTTGACCTTCTTGGCATCCTCCACCTGTCCCTCAAGTAAGGAAGTATCACCACCTTCAGCTATTTTTACCTTCTTAAACATCTGGCGAACAATAATCCCTATATGCTTATCATCAATTTTAACTCCCTGCATTCTGTAAACTTCTTGAATTTCATTCAACAGGTATTTTTGAGCAGCAATAACTCCTTTGACACGAAGAATATCCTGAGGATCAATAAATCCCTCACAAAGCTTATCACCTGCTCTAACTTTTTGTCCTTCATGAACAGTAAAGTATTTACTATAAGGAACCTTATATTCTCTCTTCTCTTTATCTGACTCAATAAAAATCTTTCGTTTTCCACGAGATACTTCACCAAAGCTGATAATTCCGTCTATCTCAGAGATAATAGCCTTATCTTTAGGAGTCCTTGCTTCTACAAGAGCTTCTACTCTTGGAAGACCTCCGGTGATATCTTGAGTCCTTGCAATGTCTCGTGGTTTCTTGGCTAATAGATCTCCAACCTCAACCTTGGCACTATCTTCAATAAATAGATACGCTCCACTTGGAATAGAATACACACCCATCTTTTTATGGCTCGATATAACTTCTATTGTGGGAATATACTTTCGAGTCTTTTCATAAACTACCATACGCTGTCTTTTACCTGATTCATCCACCATTTCTTTAAGTGTTTTCCCTTCTTCAATATCTACGAATTTAACTGTTCCTTTCTGCTCTGCTATTATCAGATTCGAATAAGGCTCGTATTCAAATAGAGCATCTCCTTTTTTCACTTCCATTCCTTCTTTTACTTCAAGTGTTGCACCATATGGAACTCGATACTTTAATCTACCACCACTATGAACCAAATAAATGGCACCATCCCTTGAAAGTACAACTTGGTGTTTGCCGTCACTTTTTTCAAACAGGAGTTCCGGAGAAAACTCTATCTTTCCATCTTTTGGAGCCTTCTGAGAAGATTCTTCTGCTATTCCAGAGGCAATTCCACCCACATGGAAGGTTCGTAGTGTCAGCTGTGTACCTGGTTCACCAATAGATTGAGCAGCTATTATTCCTACTGCTGATCCGATCCTCACTAATTCACCGCTCGACAAATCCCTTCCATAGCATTTTTGACATATACCTTCCTTAGATTCACACGTTAGCACTGAACGAATCCTAACTGATTCAACACCAGAATCTTCTATCTCTATAGCAATTTCCTCAGTAATCTTTTCCTCCGCGGGAGCAATAATTTCTCCTGTAAGTGGATGAACAACATCATCTGCAGTAAATGAACCTTCAATTCTGTCTCTCAGGTTCTCAACAATCTGACCCCTTTCTACAAGAGCACTTACATCAACACCCATTACCGTTCCACAATCCTCCTCACCAATAACCACCTCTTGAGCCACATCCACCAATCTTCTGGTGAGATAACCGGCTTCAGCTGTCTTTAGGGCTGTATCGGTCAATCCTTTTCTTGCACCATGTGAAGAAATAAAATACTCCATCTCATTCAAACCCTCTTTGAAAGAATGAAGGATTGGAGTCTCTATGATTGCCTCTGTTGACAGTTTTTTCTGAGGTTTAGCCATAAGTCCCCGAAGACCACAGAGCTGCCTGACTTGGTCCATATTTCCTCTTGCACCAGAAGTCATCATCATATGTATTGGATTGAACCCTTCTTTATCCATAGATAAAGTTTCATCCAGTAGTTTTTCTGTCTGGTCAGTTGCTCTTGTCCAAGCATCAATGACCTTATTATATCTCTCCCCCTCTGTGATAACACCCTTCACACGATACTGTTCCTCAGCTTCTCTAACCTTTTTTTGTGCATTTTTAATAATCTGCTCTCGTCCCTTTGGTATAATCATATCATCTATACCAAAAGTAAGACCCGATAAAGTTGCATATTCAAATCCCAGAGTCTTCACACTATCAAGGAAAAGAGCAGTCTTATCCATTCCTAATCTCTTATAACACTTAAGAATGAAAGCCTGCAACTCCTTGGTTTTAAGCGGTTCATTCACCCACCTTAATGGTTCTGGAACTATCTCGTTAAATATGACCCTCCCTATGGTCGTCTCTATCCATTCTCCTTTAAACCTGAATTTAATCCAATCATGGAGTTTAACTATCCCTTTCTCATATGCGTTAATGACTTCATCGATATCTCCGTAGAAACGTTCAATCTTCTTGTCTACCAATCTTTCTTTGGTAAGGTAATATATCCCTATTATTATATCCCTGGTTGGTGATATCAAAGGAATCCCATTGGAGGGGGAAAGTATATTTCGAGAAGATAGCATAAGGAAATAAGCCTCCAATTGTGCATATGGAGAAAGAGGAACGTGAACAGCCATCTGATCGCCATCAAAGTCTGCATTAAATGGCGGGCAAACCAACGGGTGAATACGAATAGCATTACCTTCAACAAGTTTTGGCAGGAAAGCTTCTATCGAAACTCTATGCAATGTTGGTGCCCTGTTCAGGAGGATTGGATATCCTTTAACTATTTCTTCCAGCATATCCCAAACCATAGGATCATCTGTTTCAAGTTTTTTCCTGGCTTTCCGTATTGAATCCACCACACCCTGTTCTTCAAGTTTTCTTATTATAAAAGGTTTAAATAATTCCCTTGCCATTATTTTAGGAAGACCACATTCGTGCAATTTCAATGTAGGATCAACAGTAATAACAGACCTTCCTGAATAATCTACCCTCTTCCCAAGGAGATTCCTTCTAAATCGTCCCTTCTTACCCTTCAGGGAATCGGTTATGGACTTCAGAGGTCTATTACCTCTTCCCTTTATAGGACGATTTATTCTGGAATTATCCAGTATGGCATCCACTGCTTCCTGGAGCATTCGTTTTTCATTCCTTAGGATTATCTCAGGAGCATCAATCTCAATAAGATTCTTTAATCTATTATTTCTTGTAATAACTCTTCGGTAAAGATCATTTACGTCAGAAGTTGCGAATACACCACCTTCAAGTGGAACCAAAGGTCTAATATCCGGGGGTATTACAGGGAGGACACGAAGGACCATCCATTCTGGTTTATTTCCTGATTTACGGAAAGGTTCCACAACTGAAAGTTTTTTTAATAATTTACTTCTTTTATGTTTTGAAGTCTCACTTTTTATCTGTGCCCTTAGTCTCTTAGAGGTAGCCTCAAGGTCAATATCCTTCAATAGTTCATATACTCCTTCAGCACCCATTTTAGCCGTAAAAGTACCATGAAATTCCTTCTGAAGTTCTCGATAATTCTCACTCGATAGGATTTGTCCTTTTTTTAGCGGGGCTTCTCCTGGATCTGTCACAATATAGGATTCGTAATATAGGATTCTCTGGAGCAGAGGCTGAGTTAGATCTAAAAGCATTCCTACTATTGAGGGAGTAACCTTATAAAACCATATATGAGATACCGGAACAGCCAGTTCAACATGCCCCATTCTTTCTCTTCGTACACTGGATTTTGCTACCTCAACTTTACAGCGCTCACATATATGTCCTTTATACTTTGGTCCCTTGTATTTCCCACAGTTACATTCAAAATCCTTTACTGGACCAAATATTCTTTCGCAAAACAATCCTCCCATCTCAGGTTTCTGGGTTCTATAATTAATGGTCTCTGCCTTCTTTACCTCTCCGTAAGACCAAGATAGAATTTTCTCTGGATATGCTAGTGAGAATCTTATTATATCAAAATCTTTAGGCAAACCTTCTCTGAATTTACCAACATTAAATTTCATATTTCTCCTCCTCACCTTCTTTGAGGAGTTCGACATTTAAACACAATCCTCTTAATTCCTTAATAAGCACATCGAATGAGGTAGGTAATCCTGGCTCTGGAGGTGCTTTTCCTTTGACTATAGCCTCGTAGGTTTTATTTCTTCCCTCGACATCGTCGGACTTAACAGTAAGCATTTCCTGCAATGTGTAAGCAGCTCCATAACCTTCAAGAGCCCAGACCTCCATCTCCCCAAAACGCTGACCACCATATTGTGCTTTCCCTCCAAGGGGTTGCTGAGTAATGAGGGAGTAAGGTCCAGTAGCCCTTGCATGATGTTTATCTTCAACCATATGATAAAGTTTCATCATATATATATAACCGACTGTTATCTTTTTATCAAACATCTTTCCTGTTCTTCCATCGTAAAGTATTACCTTCCCATCCGGAGGTAACCCGACTTCTTTCAGTAATTCCTTAATTTTATCAACAGGAACACCTTCAAAGACTGGACTGCCAACCTTTATGTTTAATTCATATGCAGCCCAACCTAGATGAGTTTCAAGAATCTGACCCACATTCATTCTTGAAGGAACACCTAGAGGATTTACAACTACATCAACAGGGGTTCCATCCTCCATATATGGCATATCCTCTTCAGGAACTATTCTTGATACAACTCCTTTATTCCCATGCCTTCCGGCAATCTTATCTCCTATAGAAATCTTCCTGCGTTGTCCAATATATACTTTAACTAATTTATTAACACCAGCAGGCAACTCATCTCCTCTTTCGGCTATTGATATAGCATCATCCTTCGCTTTTTGTAAGTATTTTATGGCATTATTCGCTTCTTTTATAAACCTCTCTACTTCAGGGTAACTTTCCAGTTTCACCCATTGATCAATCTTTGAAATATGTTCATGCTTGAACTTACTATTTTTTCTAACCAGGACTTTTTGTATTTCTTCTCCACTCTTTTTATCCCTTTCTATAATATAAAGAGACTCCTTTGCTTTCTTATCCACTAATTTATCTGTAACAATAGACACTCTTTTCCTCTGTATCTCCCGGATACGTGAGTCAAATCCTTCTGCAATTTTATCTATTTTCTCCTTCCGTGCTGTTCTTTCTAGAATAGTGGTTCCTATTACCACACCATAAACTCCTGAAGGAACTTTTAGTGAGGTATCCTTCACATCTTCTGCCTTTTTTCCAAATATGGCGCGAAGCAATTTTTCTTCTGGAGTAAGTTCTGTTTCTCCTTTGGGTGAAACCTTACCTACAAGTATATAACCCTCATTTACCTTTGCACCTACTCTAATAATCCCTTCTGCATCAAGATCAGCAACAGCTTCGTCAGAAACATTTGGAATCTCATTGGTAGTCTCTTCGGGTCCAAGTTTTGTGTCGCGCACATCACATGTATATTCTTCTATATGAAATGAACTGAATATATCCTTTTTCAGTAATTTCTCTGAAACAACAATAGCATCCTCATAATTCCACCCAAAATATGGAATGAATGCAACTAGAACATTCTGACCCAAAGCAAGTTCACCCTGATCCGTTGCTGAACCATCAGCAATTATTTCTCCTTTTTTTATCTTTTGGCCCTTTTCCACAATGGGTCGTTGATTTACGCAGGTGTTTTGATTTGATCTATTAAACTTTTTCAAGCGATAAATATCATAAGGTTCGATAGCAATATCTTTTTCGGTTTTAATCCAGATTTCATCTGCATTAACTTTATGAACCACACCCTTTCTTTTTGCAATTACCACAGACTGTGAATCCCGTGCAACCTGCTCTTCAATACCTGTTCCTACTAAGGGAGATTCTGGTTTTATCAAAGGAACTGCCTGACGTTGCATATTTGAACCCATTAGAGCTCTATTTGCATCATCATGTTCTAAGAAGGGAATGAGTGAGGAAGAGACAGATACTAGTTGTTGAGGAACTAGATCTACGTATTCAATCTCTTCTCTCTTCACGAGTGGATAAGAATCTTTTCTTCTAGCTATTATGTATTCTTTCTTAATTTTATTTCTCTTGTCAACTTCCAGATTCGCTGGTGCTATTGTATATTTATCTTCAGATGTAACATCAAGATAATCAATCTGATCTGTTATAACACCATTTAGAACCTTTCTGTAAGGTGTCTCAATAAATCCATCTTCGTTAATATAACTTAGAGAGGCCAAACTTGTAATTAATCCAATATTAGGTCCCTCTGGAGTCTCAATTGGACAGATGCGTCCATAATGGGAATAATGAACATCTCGAACTGCAAAACCAGCAGTATCTCTTGTTAAACCTCCTGGACCCAGCGCTGATAGACGTCGTTTATTGGTAAGTTCCGCTAAAGGGTTTATTTGATCAAGAAACTGTGAAAGCTGACTAGTAGCAAAGAATGAATTTATTAGACCCTTGATCTGCCGTGTATTTATCAACTCCTTTGGGCTTATCTCCTCACCTTCGCTCACAATCATCCTTTCTGTAATCGTTTTAGACATACGTCTTAGTGCAATCCTGAATTGATTCTCAAGCTGTTCTCCAACAGTTCTCACTCTTCTATTTCCAAGATGATCAATATCATCTTCCTCCCTTTTACCATCAGCAATCTCCATTAAACCTTTAATCGTGTTTATGAAATCTAAAGGAACCAAAGCTAGGACTTCCTCATCAACGCTTTGATTCAACTTCCTATTAATTGCTCTCCTGCCCACGCCTGAAAGATTAAAATTCATAGGATTAAAGAAAGAAGAGTGAAAATAATCACGGGCAATTTTTAGATTTGGAGCATCTGTCCCTCGGAGATATCTATATATTTGTTGTATTGCTTCCTTACCATCCTTTGTTCTATCTTTTTTAAAAGAATTTATTAAATATTCTGGGGATATATCTTCGGGTATGGATAAAATAAATACCTTTTTTATACCTCTTTCTTTGAGCTCATCAATTTTTCCAGCAGTTATTTTATCACCAGCAAGAGCATACACCTCTCCTGTTTCCTCTGAGACGACATCCTTTGATAGGAATTTTCCAACCAACTTCTCTTTTAACTTGACTTCCTCAGAATTATAAAAGAGTGTAAGTATATTCTCCTTTGAATTCCATCTACCTATTGTTTCATTCATCTCCTTATCAATTTCACGAATCCTTGAAACTATACCTTCCTTATACCCTTTTTCCACAAGATTATCAATTAACGATTCCCTCTCCTCCTCTAACTCCTTTATATCTTCAAGGTATCCTAAAGCCCTAATGAGCATTGTAATAGTGAAACTTCTTCTTCCATTTAGATTGGTTTTTATAGCTTCGTTCAGTTTTATATCAAAACGAAGCCACGAACCTCGGTCAGGTATTATTTGTGCATTAAATTTACTTCTTGCTTCATCCACCTTTTCCTCTTCAAAATAAACTCCTGGGGAACGGTGAAGCTGACCAACAACGACCCTTTCTACACCATTAATCACAAAATCTCCTCTTTCAGTCATTATCGGGAAGCTAGCAAGGAATACGTCTTGTTCTATTGATTGTCTAACCTCTTTCTTTGGTTCAAAATCTTCTATCTCCTTCAACAACGAAGGTTCCTCTGGCTTCTCGTACTCAATAAGTCTAAACCGCCCATAAAGGGGCGCAGCATAGGAAACTTCTTTTTCTTTTGCTTTTTCGGGTGTATATTTAGGTTCTTCAAGCCAGTAATGAAGATATTCTAATTTATATCTACCGTGAATATCCTCTATTGGGAAAACCTCCCGAAATACTGATTCCAATCCTTTATTAGGTCGCTTCTCTGGTTTATCGTTATATTCCCATTGTATAAACCTTTCAAAGGAGTCACATTGAACACTTAAAAAATTGGGTGGTTGAAAATCAAGATTTGCCAGTCCTATAGATTTTCCACCATTACCAAAAAATCTCCTCTTAATAGCCAATGTATTTCCTCCTTTTGCGAATTGTAAAAATTCTAACAGAAATAAACATACCTACATATCAGATGTACTAAGAACCCTCTTCTTCCATTATGTAGTAAATACCTCCCCTTGTTTATTTTAATTCTACTTCACCTCCTGCTTCCTCTAAGGTCTTTTTAATTTCCTCAGCCTTTTCTTTAGATATGCTTTCCTTTAACGTTTGTGGTACAGATTCCACAAACTCTTTTGCTTCTTTCAACCCCAGAGATAGTAGGGCTCTCACCTCTTTAATCACAGAGAGTTTGCTGTCACCAAAAGATTTGAGAACGACATCAAATTCACTTTTTTCTTCTGTAACTGTGGGAGTACCAGCTGCTTCTGCTGGCATAGCATGAACCATAGGTGCAATCGTTGTTACACCAAAAGTTTCTTCCATTACATCAACTAATGACTTCAATTCCAGGATATTCATCTTTCCAATTAATTCAATAACCTTTTCCGCGTTTTTTGACAATTTTACTTCTTCTGCCATTACTCCTCCTTTTGTTTCAATAACAGAGATAGAACGCTCAATAACTTCATTGGTATTCCAGAAAGTATATAAACCATTTTATTTAATGGTGAAGATAGCGAACCAATCATTTTTTTATACATCTCCTCTTTAGATGGAAGAGAAGCTAGCTTTACGAAACTCTGAGCGTCAAAAATATCTCCATCGATATAGCCACCATTTACAATAGGTTTTTTATCACCTTTTCTAAAATCAGAAATAATCTTAAGAGGTTGCAGCGGGTCATCATACGCGAATATTAAAGCCATAGGACCATTAACAAAACGCGAAAGTTTATCGAGCGATTTCTCTTTTAATGCTAGCAAGATAAGTCGGTTCTTGAAGACTTTCATCTCAGCATTCTTAGTAGCCAAGGTTCTCCGTAGTTCATTTATCCTTGGGGCAGAAAGTCCTTTATAGTTTGTGAAGCATATACAACTGGCCCTATCTATCTTATCCTTTACTTCTTTAACTACTTCCTTCTTCTCTTCTTTACCCACAACTATCTCCGTTGAATAAGTTCATTACGCACCTGATTAACATCAACTTTAATACCCGGACCCATTGTTGTAGAGAGTGTAATTCCTTTTAAATATACGCCTGAAGTTGATGGTGGTTTTACGTCCCAAATAACCTTAACAACCTCCATAAAGTTCTCGTAAAGTTCATCTTCCTTAAATGAAGCCTTTCCAATAGGAAGATGAAGATTTCCACCTCTGTCCACCTTGAAGTCCACCTTTCCCATCTTTATTTCTTTTACTGCCGTAGCTATATCTCTAGTTACAGTTTTGTTCTTTGGGGTTGGCATCAGGCCTCTTGGACCTAATATCTTACCTAACTTTCCAATCTTTGGCATCATTTCAGGAATTGCAACAATTGCATCACATTCCAGCCACCCATTTTCTATCTTCAGAACAAACTCATCACCACCAACCCAATCAGCACCAGCATCTTCAGCTTCAACCTGTGATTCTCCTTCCGCAAAAACAAGAACTTTCTTCTCCTGTCCACTCCCATTAGGAAGAACTACAGATCCTCTCACCATTTGATCAGATTTTCTGGGGTCAATACCTAATTCTACTGCTAATTCTACTGTTTCATCGAATTTAGCAGACGATAAATTGCTCACTCGCTGAATTGCTTCCCTCACTGAACTTTTTTCTCTTTTATCATACGTATTAAGTAATTCTCTATATCTTTTACTCCGTTTCATCACTACTCCCTTCAATCAATATACCCATCGAATTAGCTGTTCCTTCAATAACTTTCATAGCCCTTTCTAATTCATCGTTTTCCAGGTTGTCAAACTTCATCCTGGCAATCTCTTTTACCTGTTCTTTTGTAACTGTTGCAACTTTCTCTCTATTTGGCTCTGATGAACCCTTCAAAATACCAGCAGCTTTTTTAAGAAGAAATGACGTAGGCGGTTTTTTCATTATAAAATCGAAAGAATTGTCTTTATACACAGTTAGAACTACCGGGATAAGATCATCTCCCCTATTTTTGGTTCTCTCATTGAACTGATTGCAAAAATCCATTATATTAACACCGTATTGACCCAGTGAAGGACCAATAGGCGGTGCAGGTGAAGCCTGTCCAGCACGTATCATTAGTTTAATCATAGCCTTCTTTCTTTTTACCATATTTTACTCCTAAATCAATTCAACCTGATTGTAACTAAGTTCAACTGGTGTTGATCGTCCAAATACAGTTACCATAACAGTCAAACGTTCTTTTTCCTTATTTAATTCCTTTATTGTTCCATTGAAATCTGTAAAAGGTCCATCTATAATCCGAATGGCTTGCCCCCCCATAAACTGCATCTCGCTGACCTCCTCCACTGTACCCATAATCTCGAGTATTCTATCTGCCTCTTCATCTGATATAATTTGAGGTACTTTTTTCCCCAGGAATCCCATTATTCTAGGAGAATCAGCGATAAGCTGCTTTACAGAATCATCAGGTACTGCATGAATAAGTATATAGCCCGGGTACAATCTTTTTTCTTTATCATGTATGTTTCCCTCATCATCACGGATTTTGATTATCTTTTCAGGCACAATAATATCATTTATAAGGTCATCCATATGTCTTCTTGTTTTTTCTTCAGTTAGATAAAGAGCAACCCTTTTTTCATAACCTGTAAATACATGAATTATATACCAAATATATTCCTTACCCATATTTACCTAAATAAAGTAATAAATAGATGGGAAAATAATAAATCCATAATCCATATCACGAAAGTCATAAGAACTGTAACGATAATTACTATACCCGTTGATGTCCATACCTCGCTTCGTCGGGGCCATGAAACCTTAGTTAATTCCATTCTCACTTCTTTAAAAAAAGTGATAACCTTCTCAAACATTAATCCTCCAAAAAGCAGGCCTGGAGGGACTCGAACCCCCAACCGCCGGATTTGGAGTCCGGTGCTCTAGCCACTTGAGCCACAGGCCTATACCTCTTTATGAAGTGTATGTTTTCTACATCGAGAACAATATTTATTTAATTTCAATTTACTTCTTTGTTCCTTATTCCTTGTAGTAGTATAATTTCGATTTTTACATTCACTACATTCCAACCTTACTATAATTCTCAATAAATCACTCCACTATTTCAGTAACCACACCCGCACCTACAGTCCTACCACCTTCCCTAAT
>SOIB01000126.1 GCA_004377355.1 Candidatus Stahliibacteriota bacterium
GCTCATATATATATTGTTGCGAGCATTCAGCCATCAGCTTTCAGCTTTTTGATAGTAGCTCTCAATTTTGTTACCTTTTAAATCCGCCTTCTGCTAATTTCTCTTTCTTATCGATTTTTCTGATTATGCTTTTCAATGGATATAATTTATGGTCATCAAGTTTCTCTAAAAGTCCCTCAAGGGATCGAAGTGCTGGGGAAATATAGGAAAGAAATCCATCTTTCCCCTGGATCTTACTCAGGTATGAAAAGGCACCCAATATCTGGAGATTCCTCTGGATGGCAAGGTAATGATAATACTTGGTAAATGAGCCAGATATACCTGGAAGGCGTTTCTCAAGAAGCTTGAGATAATAATCATACAGAAAAATTATTTCCTCCTTTTTCAGTCCTACATACGGATCGATCAACAAAGAGGCGAGATCATACTGTAAAGGTCCCAAGCGCCCACCCTGCCAATCTACCACCCCTATTTTATCGCCTTTGATGATTAGGTTTCTTGACTGAAAATCCCTGTGAAGAAAAAAATCGTTATCTGCAAAAGAAGCCTGATCGGAAAGGTGTTTAAAAGAGCCTTGTAATCCAGACAGACCTTCCTTTAGACCGAGAAGCCCTTTCAAGAAATAGGTAAGAAAATAATCTGACTCAAACCTTTCCATAATAAATCTGTCATATCTTTTGGTGTGATAACACCATTCTGGATTAAAATCTTCTTTACCCTCGAGCTGGATCTTTATCAGGAGCTCGATAACTCTCTTGTATAAATTAATGCGATCGCTTGAGCTAATTGCAATTTCCTGGAGATTTTTTTGCCCCAGATCTTCCATGATAAACCAGCCATGTTCAAGGTCATATCGGTAAATACATGCAACAGTGATCCCTTTACTAAAAAGGTGTTTACCTATCTTTAAATAGGAGATGTTTTCCTTTTCTGCATTTCCTTCTACTGGTGGATTATCCATAACTATAAATGAGCCCTGTTCATTGCTCAGGCGATAAAATATTCTCTTTGAACCATCACCGGGCAATCTTTCCCAGTTAAATTCTTTATTATCGACATAGGTATCATCTATATATGATTTGACAAATTCTTTTAGATTCATCACCAAAAAAGCTACCTTATTGCCACACCGCTAACAAGATCTTTTTCCAAAATAACGTCAGATGTAACTACACTGTCAATTACCTTAATGCCCTCTCTAACAATCACATCATTCCAAAGAACCGATCTCTTCACAATGGCGCCTTTCTCAATTAAGCTTCCCTTTCCAATGACTGCCCAGTCTTTCAGGGTTGCATCCGAATCTATATGGCATTCTTGGGCTATAGCAATATTTCCCGGAGGCAAAAAATCGAAATTAGACCTTAAATAATCGGCTACAGTCCCTATGTCAATCCACCTATGCCCGGTTGCAAGGTAACCTCTAATAGGTTTTTTTAAATCTATCAATTTCCTATAACACTCAATAACATTACTTCGTTTATTTTCAGGAATAAAATCGAGTACCTCAGGATTTATTACGTGA
>SOIB01000011.1 GCA_004377355.1 Candidatus Stahliibacteriota bacterium
CTATTTTTTTAACTTAGATTGATGAAAAATGTCAAAAGTTCACCTCGCTTGCCCTATGAAATATATAATTATTTCATTCGGGTGAAATGAAAATCTATTTCACAGGAGGTTTACCCCAAGGAATGAGAAACTATTCCATAAGGGGTTTACCCTACTTGTCCTGTGTAATGCAACGCTATTACTCTGGGACCTGTCCAATGTAATGTTCACTATTACATCGGGATGGAATGATTATCTATTCTATTGGGGTCATGCTTGCCCCGTGGAATATCTCACTATTCCACATGGGGCACCGACCTCATTATTCATTATTCATTTGTGGTGAGTATTTTTTTTGTGTGGTTTATAATAAGCGTTTATCTTGACAACTAAATTCTCCACAGTATAATAACTTCATTAAGGAGAAGGTATGTTTCTCGGTATAGATGTTGGTTCCATAAGTATCAATATAGCAGTTATAAATGATTCCAGGGAAGTCTTGAAGGATTATTATGTTAGGATTGAAGGAGAGCCTTTAAGGAAGGCATATGAGACACTGAAGGATGCGATTAAACTCTATCCAAAAATAGATGGGATGGCTGCTACAGGAAGTGGGGGGAAACTCATCTCAAAAATACTTGATATACCCTTTGTAAATGAAATAGTCGCCCAAACTTCTTCAACCTTCCTCTTACATCCTGAGGTAAGAACAATAATTGAAATAGGAGGAGAGGATTCAAAATTTATACTCCTCGAATATAGTGACTCTCTTTCTACTCATATCATAAAAGATTTCTCGATGAACACAATCTGTGCTGCTGGGACAGGCTCATTCCTTGATGAGCAGGCCTTGAGACTTGGACTACGTATAGAGGAGTTCGGTGAACTTGCCCTCAAGTCAAAGACACCTCCGAGGATTGCTGGCAGATGCAGTGTATTTGCTAAAACAGATATGATACATCTCCAACAAGAGGCAACACCAGATCAGGATATTGTAAGTGGTCTCTGTTATGCCCTTGCAAGAAATTTCAAAAGTACTATTGCAAAAGGTAAGAAATACATAAAACCTATATCCTTTCAAGGGGGAGTTGCTGCAAACAAGGGCATGATTAGAGCATTCAAAGATGTGCTTGAGACAGAACTCCTTATTCCAAAATACTTTGCTTCAATGGGCGCCATTGGAGCAGCATTGAGTGTTGTGAACAATCCAAACGGATTTAAAGATATTGAAGAATTAGAAAGATATAGAAAAAAAATTAAAGATGAGTCAATTCCACTGACACCACTTGAAAAACCAAAACAAAGTAAAAAGTTCTATATCTGGCGAGAATCTCCAAAGTTGAGCGAAGGGATTGATGCCTACATCGGCATAGATGTAGGTTCAGTTTCCACAAATGTTATTGCAATAGATAGTAAGAAGCGACTCCTGGCAAGGTCATATCTTCCAACAGCAGGTAAACCCATAGAGGCGGTGAGAAAAGGTATCGTAGAGATAGGAAAAAAAATCAGCAATTATGTAGAGGTAAAAGGTGTTGGCACTACAGGCTCAGGGAGATATATGACTGGAGATATAGTAGGAGCTGATATTGTGAAGAATGAAATTACTGCTCAGGCAAGGGCTGCTTTGGAGATAGACAAATCCGTAGACACAGTATTCGAGATAGGCGGTCAGGATTCAAAATATATATCATTGGAAAACGGAGCAATAGTAGATTTCGAAATGAATAAGGTTTGCGCAGCTGGAACTGGCTCGTTTTTAGAGGAACAGGCTGACAGACTAAAAATAAATATAAAGGATGAGTTTGGTGAATGTGCACTCTCGGCAAAGTATCCTTTAAATCTTGGAGAGAGATGTACAGTCTTTATGCAGTCTCAACTTGTCGAGCATCAGCAGCGGGGGGCAAAAAAGGAGGACTTAGCTGCCGGACTCTCATACTCCATTGTCTATAATTATCTCAATAGAGTAGTTGGAACTAAGAGGATAGGAGAAAATATATTCTTCCAGGGAGCAGTTGCGCATAACAAGGGGGTAGTATCTGCCTTTGAGAAGGTACTTGGTAAGCCCATTACTGTTCCACCCCACAATGACGTAACTGGTGCAATTGGTGTCGCAATAATCGCGCTTGAAAACAAAAAGGATGAAAGCAAATTCAAAGGATTTGATTTAAGCAATAAATCCTATTCGGTTGAAACATTCGAGTGTAAAGACTGCTCAAATATGTGCGAGATAAAGAAGGTATTAGTTGAAGGTGAAAAACCAATATACTATGGCTCAAGATGCGAAAAGTATGATATCGAGAAAAAGAAGTCCAAATCTCGCTTGCCTGACCTCTTTGCTGAGAGGGAGAAACTGCTTCTAAAGAATCATAGTAAGGAGGAGAAAGAGATTAAGATAGGCATCCCAAGAACTCTAATATTTCAGGAATTACTGCCATTCTTTATAACATTCTTCCAGGAACTCGGGTGTCAGGTCATTCTATCAGACAAAACGAACAAGAAGACCATCCATGATGGCGTTGAATCTGTTATCACAGAACATTGCTTCCCAATCAAGGTGACCCATGGTCATATTATAAATCTAATGAAGAAAGGGGTGGATTACATCTTCCTACCGAGCATCATAAATATGGAAAGAGAAGAATATGGCATAAAGCAGAGTTATACCTGCCCATTTATTCAGGCAGTTCCCTATATAATAAAGGCAGCTCTTGCTCCAGAAAGACTACTTGCACCCATTTTATACTTCAAAAGAGGAAGGAAACATATTGAGGAAGTGTTGATTAAACTTGCAAAAAAGATTAGAAAAAGAAACGTAAAGAAGGCGGTGAGGAATGCCTATAAGGCACAAGATGAGTTCTATCAAATAATAAGAGAAAGGGGAAAGGAGATATTGGAGAACTTAAAAGAAAGGGCTATAGTAGTTGTTGGAAGACCTTATAATACATGCGATACTGGTTTAAATTTAGAGATTCCGAAGATACTTTCTGAGATGGGTCTGCTTCCTATTCCTGTGGATTATTTAGATACAAAAAGTGTAGAACTAGCCAAGGATTGGCCAAATATGTACTGGAGATATGGGCAGAGGATACTTTCCGCTTTGCGAATAATAAGAGCTCATCCCAAACTCTTCTCTCTCTATATAACAAATTTTGAATGCGGACCTGACTCCTTTATTTTGAACTATTTCAGAGAAGAGATGGGAGAAAAGCCCTGTTTAATTATAGAGGTGGACGAGCATTCTGCCCCTGCTGGTATTATAACTCGGTGTGAGGCATTCTTAGATAGCCTTGAGAATGCACCTGATACTAGTGATGCAGAAGAAAGTTGGCCCTCGGTTTATGCCCCTACCAGCTTAAAAGAGAAGAAATTATATATACCATTTATGGGTAACCATGTCTATGCGATGGCATCAGTGTTTAAGTCATGTAATATTGATGCAGAGGTCATTCCAGTTGCAGATGAGGAGGCCCTTGAATATGGTAGAAAGCATACAATAGGAAAGGAGTGCTTCCCCTGTATCATAACAACAGGGGATATGGTTAAAATAACAAAGAGACCTGATTTCAATAGAAAAAGAGCCGCCTTCTTTATGCCTGAATCGAGTGGACCATGCAGATTTGGACAATATAATAGACTTCAGAGGAAGATCCTTAATGAACTTGGATATCCTGACGTCCCGATAGTCTCACCAAATCAAGCAGATAAGTTCTATCAAACACTTAAAGAAGAATATGGTTCAGACTTTGATAAAAGAGCATGGATAGGTATGTGCGCAGTTGATATTTTAGATAAAGCTCTAAGGGAAACCAGACCTTACGAACTAAATAAAGGTGAAACAGATAGGGTATATAAGGAATGCCTGGGAAAGATATGTAGAGTGCTTGAACAGAGAGGTGATATTTATTCTATCATGGAGGAACTACCAGGAGATTTTGAAACTATTGAAGTCGACAAAACTGAGCCTAAGCCTATTATAGGGATTGCAGGAGAAATATATGTAAGAGTGCACCACTTTGCAAATGACAGAATAGTAAACAGGGTGGAGGCGCTTGGAGGAGTAGCCTGGCTTCCAACGAATGCTGAGTGGTTTTTATATACAAATTTTAGGAGAAAAGAAGACGATTTATTAGCCAGGGATTACAAAGGCTTTTTGTACCACTATTTAAAAGACAAATGGCAGAAATATGCTGAGCATAGGCTGCATAAAGGATTTAAACACCTTGTAAGAAATTACGAGGAACCATTCACTGAAGAAATCTTCGAGTATTCAAATCCATATCTTCATAGGACAGTGGAAGGGGAAGCGGTTTTAACTGTAGGGAAAGCTGTTGATTTCATAAAGAAGGGGGCTTCAGGGATAATAAATGTGATGCCATTTACTTGTATGCCTGGAACGAATGTAAGTGCAGTTATGGTAAAGGTAGTGGAGGATTTTAAAGGAGTTCCATTTTTAAATATGGCTTATGACGGTCTAACCACTCATCAGACAAGGTTAGAAACGTTTATGCACCAAGCACGGCAATTTATGGAACTCAAGGTGAGAACATAAATATACTCATTAGATAAAGATTTCTAAACTCCAGTAGAAGTTGGCAAACAACGCTTGACATTGCATTTCTCTCTATTAGAATGGTAATGAAATAAGAGTTTATATTATGTCAAAGGTTTTGCTCGTCTATCGGAGATAACAAAGTCAGCCCTTGAAATGTGAGATGAGTGATTCAATATCTCTCCTGGCTTTCCGTTCCTCTTTCAATATTCGCTCCATATCCTGAACTGATTTGCTTACCGCTCAAGGTCTGACTCTGATATTTTCTGACTCTGATATTTCCTGATATTTCGAGAATGCTCCCCTTGACATTTTCATTTTTTTTAGTATTTTATATTAGAAAATATTCTAAATTAGAAAAATGACTAATATAAATTTTAAACCAAAAAAACTATTGGTACTCAAAGAAGAAACCCATATCAAGGCGTACGTGCACCCTACGCGTATCGCTATACTGAGAATGCTTTCCGCTAAAAAAAGAACTGTCTCGAATATCGCTAAGGAACTTGGTGT
>SOIB01000117.1 GCA_004377355.1 Candidatus Stahliibacteriota bacterium
TTCCATAAGCCTATTTCAAAAGTCGGTATTAGTGACATTTTTTTCTTTTATTTGTTTATAAAGCAAAATTTAAACTCTTTTCAGCCAAATTTCTCGCCAGAGCAATATGCAGTTTCGAGGGCAAAATCCATGACTGCTGCCGTCACAAACAACATTCTTTAGCGTAACAGTATTAGATAGCTCACGCATTTTCCCAGTCTTTTCTTCTATGATCCTTTCAACACGCTTCATCACTTGGAATTGTTGACCACAATATTTTTGCATTTCATTAATAAATTCCAATCCGCGATTTCTTCCTCTTAAATCAAGCGTCTTCAAAATTTCTTCTTTTCTTTTTATTTCAACAAGCTCACCAGGTTGTAAATTTAATGAAACCGTTGGGGTAGTTGTTTGTGGACCATGTAACGCATCAATTTCTTTAGGACCTAAAAATTTTTTTACTTTCATTATAGAATAGAGTATTAATATACAGATCCGGTGTAAAGTTCCCCTATTTTCGAATCTGTACCTATAAAAATATTTACGAAAAGATTCTTTAAAAGATACTTGTAATTGATCAGTTGCTTTACTAAGATTTACTGATTGACAGGGGAATTTTACTTCGATAGAATCAATTGTCTTTGAGAGAATTGGGGAACTTTTATCAGGTCCGTGTACTCTCACTCTCTTTAACCAAGCCTCTTTCCAAAGCACTGTGCACATCCTTTGGCATCCCTCATGTGCCTCACCATTACACAAAACACCATCAAGCAGCACTGTATTCTTAATATGTCTCATTCCCAATCCTTCGACAATTATCTTATGAATTGGCTTTAATACTTTAAATTTTCTCCCACAATATTGGAGCATTTCTGGCATAAATGGTAGACCTTCTAAAGTGCGGTCTTCATCGAGTGTTGCATTTATTTCACTTGCACTACGCACCTTAACGAGTTCACCTGATTCGAGTTTTAGTATATAATTTTTCTTTATCTGCAAAACCTCTTTCCTCTAAAATTTTCTATTACTACACAGTGTTTACAGTTTTATTATAAGAATAGTGAAAAAAAATCAGAGGTCAAGGAAAAAGTAAATAAGCATTAATGTTGTATTGGACATTAAACTTAAAAAATCAAGATATTCTTGGGGAATGAAGCATCATAAGAAAAATATGTGTATACTTGACCAAAGTGTGAAAAATATCTATCTTTAAGAATAAGATATAAGGGCAAAGAAACAATGAGGAGTTAATCAGAAGAAGCTACACGTATTTTATAAAGGGAATAGATATATGATAACAATAAAATGTTCAGCATGTAAGGCAAAGATATTTAAATACAAAAAGATAGGTAAGGGCAGAGTGCTTAATTGCTATAAAGAGAAGATAAGTAAAGATTATAGTAAACGCAAGGAGAATAAAATTAAATGCAAAAGATGTGGAAAAGTAATTGGTATCGACCAAGGCAAAAGAATAAGGATGAAACAATCCGCCTTCACAACCTCAGGATTTAAAGATTAATTGCCACAGAGACACTGAGGACACAGAGTAATTATAAATAAATATTTTAATATTTTTAGATATGGATTTACAGTGGTTGATATTGTATTTCTCAATTTTACTAAAAAAAGCAAATATAAAATTATAAATTAAAATCTGTAAGAATTTGTAAAATACATTGGATTTAATATGAATTGTAAATGGAAATTTGCATTTAATCCTGGTTAAATGTTAGACTTATTGTATAGATTTAATCATATTATATATTGAAATTCGGATGATGCAGAGGGAATTCTAAGAATAATGTTTTTAAATAATTTATATTCAATCTGTGATATTCTCTGTGCTCTCTGTGCTTCTGTGGCAAATATAATGTTTCACGTGAAACATTTTAAGATAAAACAGAAACTTTATAGGTTTTCCAGCTTAAAGAAGATTTTATCTTTAATTTGTCTCCTTTATATTCCCCATAATATATAAGCTTTTCACCGATTCCAGGAGGAACGCTTTCCGGGTCTACACCACGGACCAGAATTGAATTATAACGCATAGTAAGGCCTTCTTGTGGATCAATAAACTTATGCAGCATTTCAATATCAATAGAAAGAATATTTCGTATGTGACGGAGAAAGGTTATGGGTTTTGTTTTAGATTCAAGGAAAGTGAACGATGTTTCACTCTTAAAAATTGATAATGGTATTCCAACAATTCCTGCTCCTGCTCCAAAGTCCAAAATATGCTCTTTTGGTAGTATTAATCTATGTGGGATTAAAGAGGGTAGAATCAATTTCTTGACTATATCTTCTTTAGTGAGATCTCGAGAAATCAGGTTGATTTTCTCGTTCCAGCGCAACAATTCCCCGATATAAACTATTAGTTTATTGAGTTTTTCTTCAACAGTGGTGATTTTTAGTTCTTTTAGACCTTCCTGGAGTAAATGTTTCACGTGAAACATTAATATTGGATATTGAATGATATTGTTATTTTGGGATCACCCCTTGCATCTATAGTTATATCACTTTTAAAGTCGTATAGTCGAGCGTCTACATATGCATCAAGAACACCTATAGTCCAGACCAGGGCTCCTAACCACAAAATTTCTCTTCTCTGGACTAGAAGGTCTTCCTTTTCCGCAGCAAGAGAGATACTGTATGATTCTTGTAGTTTCCTTTCTACGTCATTCAACTCAAATTGAGTCTTTGCTCCCTTATAAATTATATAAGATTGTGTTCCTCCTATTAATATACCCTTAAACCATCTTTTTGTATAGAATTGCCCTCCTCCTGGTATAAATGTTGTAAGGAGCATTGCGGTTGCTGCTGATTTTGATATTAAGGCTAAAAATATCATTTGTCTTTCACTTAAGCTTCACAAGTGTTACCCCTGCTCCGCCCTCGTTGCTCGAAGGTGTTAATATTGACTTTACTCTGGGATCCTTTTTTAGTTTTTTGTGTAATGTATTTCTTAGGATCCAGCTACCCTTACCGTGCACAATCCTTACCTGTTCATAACTGGCGAGTATGGCACTATCTATATATTTATCTGTTTTTTCCCAGGCCGCTTCTTTTGTCATCCCGCGGACTGATATCTCTAAGGGAACCTCCATGTCAATATCGTATTTTATAGGACTCTTTTCTTTTGAGGGGTAAGTTATGGTTTCTTTTTCTTCTTTCTCATCTTTCAGTAACTTATCAAATATAGTCTTATAGTTCTTAATTGATTCTCTGGATGCTTTTGATTCCTTTATCTCTTTTATTATTGTTTCTACAGTAGAACGAGCCTCTATCAAAATCTCCTTTACTTTATCCCTGGCATCGCTTAGTATCTTCTTCTCCTCTTTTTTGACATTTTGCATCCTTTCGCTGTATTCCTGTGTTAGACTCTCCAGCCTTGATTTAAGTTCCTTGATTTTTTCCTCTTGCTCCCTTAATTCTTTGTTCCTTGTTGAAAGTTCTTCAATCAGGTCTTCAGCTTTCATCACAGAAGAATCCAGGTATCCCCTTGCATTATCTATTACATCTTTTTGAAGTCCAAATCTTTTTGCAATGGCAATAGCCCTTGACCCCCCAGGGATCCCTATTTGAAGGTGGTATGTTGGTCCATCTACATATTCCATTGCGCCATTTTGCATGGCTTCGTGTTCGGCTACATAAAACTTGAGGGTACCCAGGTGGGTTGTAGCAACAACCAAACTGCCCCTTTCTGAGAGGGAATTCAATATCGATATTGCAAGTGCTCCACCCTCCTCTGGGTCAGTATTTCCTTCTAATTCATCGCATAGTATAAGGCTATTCTCATCTGCTTCTTCTAAGATTTCCTTGAGTCTTATTATATACGAAGAGAAAGTAGAGAGGTTCTCTTCCAATGATTGTTCGTCTTCAATTATACCATATATATTCTTAAAAGCCCCAATTGTAGTTCCAGAATCGGCGGGGATAGGAAGTCCTGCGTATGCAGAGAGAACTATTATTCCAATCGTTTTGAGTAGAACTGTCTTACCGCCTGCGTTTGGACCACTTACAAGTAATATTCTGTAGTCTTTATCCAATTCAAGATCCAGAGGTACTACATCACGCTCTATCATTAATAATGGATGGCGACATTTCTTTAGTTTTAGAATGCTTTCGTTTGAAAACTGTGGTATACTGCAGTCATATTCACGCGCGTATTTTGCTCTTGCTTTGAGGGAGTCAATCTCAGCAAGTGTCTCAATATTCTTTTCTATTCCCGGGAAATTCTCTCTCACCTTGTCAGTTAAATCTTTCAGTATTCTTTTTTTCTCTTCTTCTATATCGATGGAGATTTCTCGAAATTGATTGTTTAAGGGAACTATTTCTGAAGGTTCAATAAAAGCTGTATTACCGGTACGTGAAAGGTCAATCACTACTCCCTCAATTTCTCCTTTTCTATCATATTTAATAGGGAGAACAGTTCTATCTGAACGTTGTGTGATTACATCATCCTGGATTAGTTCTTTGTTATTTTGCATAATGTTTTTCAATGAACTATCTATTTTATTCTTCAACTTTCTTTTTTCTTTATATAAAGATTTTAATAAAGGAGTGGCGTCTTCTTTTACCCGACCATCTTCATCTATACATTCCAGAATTCCCTCTTTTAGTTCGGTAAGGGAGTTGAGATTTTCACCTAAAGCCTCAAGAATCTTATTTTCAGTAAGAATATCTTTAGTTATACTCGCCAAATCCAAAATCCTGGCGATGTGTATCAGTTCATCAGAAGATAAAATAACACCGATTCCGGGCTTATTCCATTCCTTTAAAATAGAAAGTGAAGGTATAAGCATGTGAAAATCAATGACTTGCGATAAGCAGGTAAAGATATTCTGTGTACTTTCATCTTTCTCTTTGGGTTTTAGTAAGGTGATGAGTAATTTACCGGGTGTTGAATCGGCGTATTCCGAGACTACTTCCTTTAACCTGGAGAGCCCCACAGTTTGGGCTAATTTTTTCATTATATTAGTACACGTTTTCCTTTGCGACGTTCTGGAATACGAAGTTTTTTATCTAGTGTAGGTTTATTCATTTTTCTCTCAAGGAAACTTCTCAAAACTGGTTTTATTTTTAAGGTGGTGTTATAAAGTATGCTTTTACTTAGGGTTTTGTTTTGATTGGCAATTGGCATAACACTTATTATAAGGAAAATAATTATCAGGACGATCAATCCTTTTAATGCTCCAACCAAAGCGCCCAATGATTTATCAAACAGAGCGAGAGGGGTCTTATTTATCATTTTCGATGTAATAGTGAAGATTATACTCAAAATTAAGAAATAGACTAAAAAACTTACTAAATATTTCCATCCTCCAATATTTAAATTTATTGGTAGGTAAACAGAGAGTATAAATGCAAGAATTAGACCACCGATTTCGGATATTTCAAGTATAAGTCCCTTTTTAAGACCCCAAAAGAGGAAACCGATTATTATTATTATTGATATAATGTCAACAAAGACCATTTAATATGATTATATTGTTAACTGCTATTACAATAAAGTTTTAAAAGGGTAAACTATGAGTTAAATGCCCCTTTTGAATGTTTATATTAGCGTTGTATAACTCTTTCTTCTAAATCTTGAAGATTTCTTAAGCTTTCTCTGGCGTTTTTCGCTTGGTTTTTCGTATCTCTGGTGCTTCTTGATTTCGCTTCTAATTTTTTCTTTTTCGCACAACCTCTTGAATCTTCGAAACGCCTTTTCGAAAGATTCACCTTCGCGTATTCTTACTCCAGGCAAATATTATCACCCCCTTGCCTTTTTATTGGTATTTTTAAGAATATATAACAATGTAAATAGATAAGTCAAGACCATGCTGTAATTTTTTAACCCTTTATGATTTTCAATATACTTGACTTTGCAGTAAATATAATATAGATTAAATGAGTGTATTATTGTGTTATTGTTTTTATGATTATTGCTATGGAAAAAGTTAAAACCTACAGGATTATTCTATGAATATTTGCCACAACCACACAGAGAACAGAAAGAGAAGACATAGAGATAAAAGAATGAAAAATATAGGAAATTACAGAGAAATAAAATATTATTTGGACTCTTCTTCTTTTTCGAAAAGATATAGACTCTGAGACCTCTGTGTCTCTGTGGCGAATGAGAGAAAAGGAGGTAGAATGAGTTTAATGTCGATATTGAGTAAGGGTGGATGGACTATGGTGGCTATTGGTATAGCTCTTTTTGTAGGACTTTATTTTGTTATTGATCGATTTATATATTTCAGACGCTCTAAAAGTCAAACTGATGAACTATTAAAGAGGGCAAAAGCATGGCTCAGTGAAGGAGCACCAGAAGAAGCTGTAAAAGAGATTAGTGAATATGACAGCCCCATAACAAGGGTTATGGTCAAAGGTCTGTTATCGGGGAAAGAAGGGGCGATGGATGCTCAGGCTACAGAGGAATTAACAAAGTTAGAGAGTGGTATGGGCGTCATCTCTTCAGTTGGAGCAATAGCCCCCATGCTTGGATTCTTTGGAACGGTTCTTGGTATGATAAAAGCATTTATGCAGATAGAGATTCTTGGAGGTGGTGTTAATCCATCCAGACTTGCAGGAGGGATATGGGAGGCTCTTGTGACGACTGCTGCGGGACTTGCTGTGGGTATCATATTCTTGATAATATACAATTCATATACAGATAGATTGAATGAGCTTGTAAATGATATGAATAGGGTGAAGGCAGATTTAGGTTCAATTTTGGAGAAATAAAGTGATTCTCAAGGTTCGATTCAAAAGAAAAAAAACCTTCCCGGTGATTTCAATGGCTGACATAGTATTATTACTACTGATTTTCTTCCTCCTTACCTCATCCTTTCTTGTTCAACCAGGGATAAAGGTCCACTTGCCACGAACTGCCACAAAAGAGGCTCTTTCACGTGAAAAAGTGAGCATAACTATAACGAAAAGTGGCGCTGTTTACCTTGAAGACAAGCCAGTTGATATCACAAGACTTCCATTTCTACTTGAAGGTGTCAAAGATAAGGTTATGTTGATTAAAGCTGACAGGGACGTTACCATTGATATGACTGTGAAGGTTATGGATATGGTTAGAAGAAGTGGTGCAAATAAATTTGTAATTGCAACAACTCCAGAGGTAGAGTGAATCGTAAAGTTCTTTCTATCATCTGGACAGTCATAATATACTCCTTGCTCGTAAGTATATTTACATTTGTGATTATCGACATTAAAACCAAAGAAGATAAGTTCATAATCCTTGGTTTTGAGACCATTAGAAACGAATTTGTCAAGGGCGTAATTCCAAAAGGAGGTGGAACTGAAGATGTATTCTCAACCCTGGGTGATGTCCCGCTGGAAATAAAAAAGACGAAACAAAAATTAAGTCTTCTCGAAAAACCTCCATATAAAGGTGGTAAGCTATACGATTCAGAAGAGGGAGAGAAAAAATTTACCCTATCAGGAGAACTCTCAAAAAGAAGACTTATACATTTTTTAAAACCAGAGTATCCAGAGGGTATTAGTGAAAATACAGTCGTTAAACTAAGTATTTCAGCAAATCCAGATGGCGCGGTTGCAACAATTGATATTGTAAAAACTGGTGGGTTAGTATTCGACCAAAATGCAATACAGGCGGTTAGAGAATGGCGATTTCAGTCACTTCCGCCAAATGTTGAGCAAGTACTTCAAACTGGTATAGTTACTATCTACTTTCAAGTTAGATGATATTACTCCTTTTATCTCTTTCAATTGTTGGGGCAACTGATCCTTACGGCGATGTTGTCTCAGGGGAAGGTAAACTTATTCTTTCGGGGAACCCTATAAAAATAGCTGTTCAGGTTATTGAAGAAGGAAAACCTGTGGTAAATAAATGGGTTTACTTTAGAGCCCATAATGGATATCTAACATATGATTCTGTCCTTTCTGACCAGTCTGGTTTTGCATGCGTAGAATTTATACCTCTGACAAATGGCTGGGTGGAAGGTATTGTAAATGGCGAGTTAATTGAAATTCATCCAAGCGTTCTTCCTAAAGACACTTTAATAAAATTAATCCTTTCCGTTGTTATTGGAAGTGTGCTTATTCTCATGGGTTTAGACAGTACAAACAAGGGATTTTCAAGATTGAGTGGGGAGAGAATTAGGCAAACCCTCTGGAAGATGACCAATCGACCCATTTTTGCTTACCTTACGGGAATCTTTCTTGCCATATTTCTTGAATCAAGTACATTGACTGGATTAATGCTTCTTGGGCTTCTTGAATCTTCACTAATAAACCTCACCACATCTTTAATTGTTCTTGCCGGAGCCTCTCTTGGGTCTACATTTACTGTTCAGATAATAGCAACAGACATCATTCAGTTTAGTCCAGTTTTCGTTTTAATTGGCTTTCTGCTCTGGCAGTCAAAAACAAAATGGAGTTATATCGGAAGGATATTACTTGGATTCGGGTTGATATTTTTCTCTATATGGCTTATAAGGGAAAGTATAAAACCACTATTAGATATTTTCACCCTGGACGTAAATCCGATTATTCTCTTTTTTGGTTCAATTATTCTTACATTTATTTTCCACTCAAGTGCTGCAACACTGGGTTTGTTGATAGGATTCATAGGAGTTCTTGATTTTTCGCAGGCTCTACCAATCATATTAGGAGCTAACATAGGTACTACATTTACAATCCTGCTTGGTTCCACACGAACATCATCGGAAGGTAGGGCAATGGGTATGGGTTATGTAATTTTAAGAACAATCTTCGTAATACTTTCGGTTTATCTATTTTTCCTGCCCAGAACTTTAATACCAACATCTCGTGATATTGCTAACATTCATACCTTTGTGAATATGTGGGGATTTGCTCTTATACCTTTTGTTTATCCCCTCGCTTTTTCAATGAATAAAATGTTTAAGAGAAAATTATTCGGTGTCAAACTAGATACCATGTATCTTTCTACACCTTCTATAGCTATATCCAAATGCCATGAGGTAATAAGGGAGTCTATGGAAATTGTGATTAATATGTTCAAGGCTACATTAGTGGTCTTTAAGAAGAATAATAATGCGCTTCGCAAAGTCGTTATAAGGAGAGATGATGAGATTGATAAAATGCAAGAAGAACTCACTACCTACTCATCCAGACTGCTTGGTGAGGAATTAACAGAGAAAGAGAGCAATAAATGTGTAACAATTCTTAAGATAATGAACGAGATAGAGCATATTGGTGATCTTATCAGTAAAAATCTGATGTCTTATGCAGGTAAAAAAATAAAAAAAGCTTACTTTTTTTCTGATGAGGGATTTGGGGAGATTCAGGAATATCATCGGTCTGTTCTTTTCAATATAGAAGAGACACAGGCCGCCATTGGTTCTATGGATAAGGAAGTAGCAAGTGTACTACTAAGAAAACAGGAAGAATCTAAAGAGAAAATAAATAGATTTAGAGAAAGCCATCTTTCACGTCTAAAGGTAGGTAAACCAGAGAGTATAGATACAAGCACACTTCACCTTGATATCCTGAATGACTTTGACAGGATCAACTTTCATATTTATAATATTGCACGAGCAATAATAGGGAAATTATGATTACACAAAACTATAGGGTTTCGTGTGAAGAGTTTGAAGGTCCACTTGACCTTCTCTTGTACCTTGTAAGGAAGCAGGAAGTTGAAATTCGTGATATCTCACTCTCCCGGATTACCAGAGAATATCTGTTATTAATCAAAGGATTGGAAAATATTGATTTCGATGGTGCAGGAGAATTCTTGCGTTATGCTGCCACTCTTCTTGCTATAAAGGCAAGAGAGATGATAGAAGAAGGAGTTCTTGAAGACGATAATGAATATGAGACAAAAGAATCCCTTATTCAAAGATTAGAGGAATTTAAAAAATTCAAAGAAAAGGGAATTTGGCTAAAAAATGCACTTAACTTTGCAAATACAATGTATACAAGACCTTATTATGATTACCCCAAAGGAGTAGATGTTTCAATAGATAAATTTAAGGAAATCCTTGAATCAATAAAGAAGGGAACTCCCTTTGAGCCACCAACTACTATTCTGTTTCATATAGAACACCTAATTGATAAATTACTTCTTAAACTGAGGAAACTTAAGCAATTTGTCTTTTCCCAGATTGTGAAAGATTCTGAATATGGAGAGGTTGTTGGATTTTTCTTTGCGCTTTTAGAGATAGTAAGGCAGGGCAAAGCCAAAGTAATACAAAAAAGACCATTTGGTGAGATATGGGTAAAGAAAAGATAGATATTAAATTCGAATCTCTATCAGCGGGTATAAAGAATTTCCTAAAGAGGAGAGAAGTAATCGATCAAGAAACCCTGGAGAGATTTCTTGATCCTTCATTTGAACGTTTAAGAAAAGAAGATGAAGTACTAATAAAGGTTGTAAAAAAAATAGAAGAAGCAGTCAGAGAGAATAAGAAATTCCTTATATGGGGTGACCAAGATATAGATGGTATAACAGCCTGTTTTCTTATGAAGATGGCTATGCAAAAATTAACAGGTGAGGAGATTGAAACATATATCCCTGACCGCGTGAAAGAAGGTTATGGACTTTCAGAAATGGGAATAAACCTTGCAATTAAAAAGGGTATTGACCTCATCATTACTGTAGATTGTGGAACAACTAGTTTTAAAGAAATTGAGTCTCTTTTTAAAAAAGACCTTGATGTTATAATAACCGACCACCATGAACCAAGGGATGAGCTTCCAAAAGGACTAATACTCAATCCAAAGTTGGGTTCTTTTGGATATGCATATCTTTCCGGAGCAGGTGTAGCTTTTAAATTAGCTGATGCATTATTTTTAAAGCTTATGGAAAAAACAACAAATAATTGGGTGAGAGAATTTTCGGAAATTCCGATTTTGGCTATGATTGGAACAATAAGTGACAGAGTTCCTCAACTTGATGAGAATCGTATTCTGCTTTGTGAAGGACTTAAATTGCTTGAGAAGACAGAAAATCCCTCTCTTTCACTACTTCGTAAGATTGGCAGTATAGAGGAAGCCATTGAACCACTACATTCCGGGACAGAATATCTGACTTGGAAATTTTTCTCATCTTTGAATGAGGAAGAGGCTAAAGATATTTATAGCGAACTTGAGGCGAAACATACATACTGGAGTATCAAAGCGGGAGAGTATTTCTTATCTTTTAAGGATCAGTTAAATCTGGGGTATCTTGTTCTATTTGATCCAGACCTTGATAAGGAATTTACAGGGACAATTGCAAATAGAGCTAAAGAGTCTACAGGGCATCCTATCTTTGTAATCTATATGATTGGAGAGCATCTTAGAGGCGAGGGGAGAGGACCTACAGATTTTGATCTACTATCTATCCTGAGTTCAGTTAGTGATTTACTTGTTGATTATGGTGGACATAAAATGGCCTGTGGTTTCTCTTTAAAAGAGGGTAAGTTGGAGGAATTTAGGAGTAGGGTTACACCAGAGTTAAAAAAGTATGAACCAAAAATACAAATCGATGCAAAACTGAACTTAGATGATATAACACCCGAATTACAAGATTTTATTAAAAAGATGAAACCTTTCCGAAGGGGTAACCCACCTCCAATATTCCAGGTAGATGACGTAAACTACAAAATAAGTAATGGTGTACCTATACTCTTTAATAGAGAGGATGTATTAAGCCTTGATACTGTGAAAGAAATGCCTCCACCCTCAGAGAGGGTAAATGCTTATTTGAGGCTTAATGGTGATAAGATACATCTTCTCAAATGGGAATGGGTGGAGGATGAAAAATAAAGATTGATAAACCGTTTCTTTTTGTATTTCTTGCTCTTTTAGGTATTGGTGTCCTTCTACAATACAGCGCTAACTATACAGGAGACAAGACATTTTTTATTAAGCATTTAATTTGGATAGGCATATCATTTCCAATTGGTTATATAGCCTACATCTACCCTCTAAAAAATTTAAGGTACCTCTCCCCAATTTTTTACATAATAGGTATACTAATATTAATTATTGTTTTATTTCTTCCACAAACCAGAGGAAGATGGATTGAACTCGGAGGTTTTCAGTTTCAACCATCTGAGTTGACGAAAGTTATCTATATAATATTTTTGGCTAAAATATTTTCAGAACTACACCACAGGGATGTATACTTACCGCAACTTATAATCCCGATACTTTTTACTGTTCTTCCAGTGTTACTCATTTTTGTCGAACCCGATATTGGAACAGCTGTAATCTTTATTATTATATTTTTAGGGATGATCGGGACTCTGAGGATACCCCTTCCAAGATACTTTCTTTACATTTCACCCTTACTTTCTCTCCTTTGCGGGTTTAATCTAATATCTTGGATCATATTTATGTTACTTCTTATAGCTGCCCTTTTATTTGCAAATATTAAATTCAGGGATGGATTGTTACTCTTCTTACTTAATGTTCTTCTTGGTTCTCTTGCACCAAAACTTCCCCTACTTTTAAAACCCTATCAGAAAGACAGGCTTATGAGTTTTCTCAACCCTTCATGGGACCCTACCGGTGCAGGATGGCATATACTTCAATCAAAGATTTCAATCGGTTCTGGTGGATTCTTTGGTAAAGGATATCTCAATGGAATAATAAAGAATCTCGGGTTTCTTCCTCAGACAAGGACGGATTTCATATTTGCAGTGTTAGGTGAAGAATTTGGATTTCTAGGAACACTAATTCTCATTTTACTTTTTGTTTACTTTCTTGCGAAAATTTTAATTCTTGCACAGAGTGCAAAGGATCCTTTCAAGAAGTATCTTGCCTATGGTATACTTTTCTATTTTTCATCCCAGATTATAGTCAATATAGGGATGACTGTAGGATTACTTCCTGTAGTCGGACTCCCACTGCCTTTTATTAGTTATGGTGGGACATCTATGTTAGTATCTACCATTTTTATAGGTTTAATCTTTTCTATAAGAAAAAGATTATATGCATAAAATATTAAATGATTTTATTAACTTTATATTCCCTTTAAATTGTGCAATATGTGGTGGGAGGGTGAAGGGCAAAGATATTATTTGCAATAAGTGTTTTGGAAAGATACATTTCGTAGGGAAGAAAAGATGCAAGATTTGTGGAACTACTATAAAATCTGGAAATATCTGTAAAGGTTGTAGGAAAGATCTACCATTTTTTGATTTTGTTATTGGTTGCGGTAATTATGTTCCTCCTTTATCAGGTATTCTAAGACTCTATAAATATTACAACCGTCCTTCCCTTTCAGGACGACTTGCTCGACTGCTATATTCTTTGTATTCCTCAAGGGGAGATTTGAAAAAAATCAAAGTAGTAACCTGGGTACCAATGCGTGCTGTAGAATTACGTGAAAGGGGCTATAATCAGAGTAGACTACTGGCAGAACAATTTGCCTCCTATGCTTCCCTTAAGAGTGTGTCACTTCTAAAAAAGGTTAGGAACATTCCTTCACAGACTAAACTTTCTTATAAGAAACGGTTGTATAATGTTGTTGGGGCATATAAGGTAGACGAAAAGACCATAAGGGATTTAAATGATGATTTAAACGAAGGAATAATACTTGTGGATGATGTTATTACTACTGCTTCAACAATGAACGAATGCGCTAAGGTTTTAAAAAAGATTGGGATTTCTAAAGTTTTCGGAATGGTGCTGGCTATTTCTCCTTAACTATTTTTGCAAGTTGGGCTTTTTTCCGGGCAGCTTTATTCTTATGGATTACCCCTTTACTCACTGCATTATCGAAAAGAGAATATGCCTTATCAAGGAGTTCTCCAGCCTTTTTTGAGTCCTTTTCGCTCCTTATTGCCTTTGTTATGTTTTTGAGTTTGGTTTTAACTCCTTTATTCCTTATCTTCCTTTTTTCTGTTTGTCTTACTCTCTTCTTTGCCGATTTAGTTATTGGCATTTATCCTCCCGTGGGAAAAAAGGCGGCACCCGGATTCGAACCGGGGTATAACGGTTTTGCAGACCGACGCCTTACCACTTGGCTATGCCGCCTTTAAGAGCGGGAAACGGGATTTGAACCCGCGACTTTCACCTTGGCAAGGTGACGCTCTGCCACTGAGCTATTCCCGCGTAAGGTTAATATATAAATCAGCTTTACTTTGTCAAGAGACTGATTTACTTGCAGAACCTTCATTAGCATATTAAAATCAAGGCTTAATAAAAGTGTAAATGAGTTCAGATTTATTATAATGCATGAAAAGTTAATTAAAATGGAACTAATTATATATTTTTTTCATCTAAATGGGAGAAAAAGAGGAAACTAAGAGGCTAAATGAATTGGATTAATAAATATGTTATATATGCGAAAAAATTTCCAACTCTTAATTTAAAACAAAGGAGTGTAGTATGAATAATATCCAAAGAAACAAATTAAAAACAAATGGTGGTCACAAAGTAGAAATATTTTCTGGAATCAAAAAGATTCTCACTGATAAGAAATATAGTTATACTTTGTAACTCAAACAAAGGAGGAAATATGTATCGAAATCTCATATTTGTAACACTCTTATTATTACTTCTGGTATTCTGGGGTTGTGAAACCACACCAACTGGAACAGGATTTTCTTCTGATGAAGAGGCGATAGGAGGTATGATACTTGAGAATCCCGATGGATATTTTTCCTATCGTGATCATTATGGAGAGCATGATATCAAAACGAAAGAAGACAGCAAGGCGGAAAGGTACACATCCTGGTGGAGACAACCAACGAGTGTTGACGAAATTGAAATAACTATTAATGTCGACATATTGAATGACTCTGCCTATGTTATTGTTAGTGGCGAGGTTTCAGGAATATTCCATCTATATGTTTACGATACAATACCTCCTGACACCATTATCCATTACATGAAGAACATGAAAGACTATATTATCCGTTATGCTATCTTCAAGCATTATCCCGATTCTATAGGTTACAGGGGCTGGAGACTTGATAAGATAAGTGGCGTGGATATAACATCTTATCCGAATACCGTTGATATTGACTCCGTCAGGGTCGAATGTGAGAGCTACCCCGATACTGTTATTACTAATCCTCTAATCTTTTTCCTTAGGGAAAATATCTTTAGCTTTGCTCCCCATGAAGAGGTTTCTCTCACTTTATATTCTTACGATGATGTATACGCCTTCCTCCATTCTAGAGGATATCGTTTTGGTCATTGTAGATGGTGGAGGTGGGAGTTTGATGAATCCGGGAATGGAATCTGGACTGGAACGTGGCTGACACCAGAAATGCCTGGTGTCAGGATGGCAGCATTTGACATCCTGCACAAGAATACACTGGATGACCACGAATATCAATATGATTCGCACGTATGGATATTCCCTTACAGGATAAGATAAATTCTTTATAATAGATAGAAAAATGAGGGTGGCAGCCTTATAAGACTGTCCCCCTTGTA
>SOIB01000211.1 GCA_004377355.1 Candidatus Stahliibacteriota bacterium
GGAAGCCGACCACGTAGAACCCGGAGTTTCCACAGTAGTAAATGAAGAAAAAAGAAATGAAGGACCTAATTGTGCTTATAATATATTGGCTTGTATGGGTAATCAAGCCCGGGTAGTAAGCGGAGAAGCTAAGGGTGCATTGGGAGTAGTAACCGGACATCACGGAGGAATCGAACATGTATTAATCGATTTTGATCAGGAAACTTTAGAAAAACTTTGCATAGAAGATAAGATTTTAGTTAAAGCTTATGGGCAAGGTTTAAAATTATTAGATTATCCCGAGATAAAAGTTTTTAATTTAGACCCTTCTTTATTGGAAAAGATGAATATCAAAGAGATAGGTGATGGCACTATTGATGTACCGGTTACCTGTGAAATTCCAGCGAAATTGATGGGCTCCGGATTAGGTTCGGACAATGTGGCCAGCGGTGATTATGATATTACTACTGCCGATAAGAAGATGGTAAAAAAATACAAATTAGATCAACTTAGATTTGGAGACATTGTGGCGATTAGCGATGCGGATAACAGTTATGGAAGGAGTTATAGAGAAGGGGCGGTTTCTATAGGGATAGTAGTTCATAGTGATTGTGTTATTGCTGGCCATGGGCCAGGAGTAGCCACCCTTTTAACTTCAACAACCAGTAAGATAAAATTTAACATAGATGACAATGCCAACATTGCTAATTATCTGAACATCGGCACGAAAAGAAAATAAAAATCAATATTAAGTGAAGAAGCATAGGAGCTTAATATAAAAATAAAACAAATTTAGCAATTGAGGGTGTTGAAATTGGCAAAATATATCATGGCTCTGGATCAGGGAACTACCAGTTCTCGAGCGATAACCTTCAATCATAGTGGAACTATAGTTAGCAATAACAGTAAAGAATTTAAACAGATTTATCCTAAACCTGGTTGGGTAGAACATGACCCCATGGAAATTTGGTCTTCTCAGATAGAAGTAGCTAAAAATGCACTAAATAAGGCCGGGCTGAAAGCTGTTGATATAGCAGCTATCGGTATAACTAATCAGAGGGAGACTACCGTAGTCTGGGATAAAAAAACTGGTAAGCCGGTTTATAATGCTATTGTGTGGCAATGCCGAAGAACTTCTCCTATATGTGACCAACTTAAAAAGAAAGGGTTGGTAAAGATTATCCAAAAGAAGACCGGGCTGGTAGTTGATGCCTATTTTTCCGGTACTAAGATTAAATGGATTTTAGATAATGTAGATGGGGTCAGAGAGAAAGCCCAAAAAGGAGAAGTTCTCTTTGGCACAGTAGATAGCTGGCTTATTTGGAATTTAACCAAAGGCAAAACTCACGTAACCGATTATACTAACGCTTCTCGCACAATGTTATTTAATATTCATAATCTTGATTGGGATGAGGAGATATTAACAGAACTGGATATTCCCCGAGAGATGCTCCCCAAAGTTCTGCCTTCGAGTCATATTTATGGAAATACAGATAAAGAGATATTTGGTAGGGAAATTCCTATATCCGGTGATGCCGGAGATC
>SOIB01000033.1 GCA_004377355.1 Candidatus Stahliibacteriota bacterium
CCTTTCTACTTTCTATATTGTTAGTAATAGAATAAAGTGTCAAGGTTTAATTTGGATTGATGGTTGGGCGGTCCTTAAAAAAGACTGAAGACTGAAGAATAATAAACTATATTGTGGTTCTTGACTTCTAGAAGAAGATAATATATTTAAAATGGGAATGAATTTACCTGTTAAAAAGGAGTTATTATGTTGAGTTTGAAATTTAGGATGTATCTTTTAGTGATAATCATGTTCGGAATAATCTACGCGGTGATTACAGTTATTGGAACCGCTATGGGAATGGAAAATTTCTACTTTTACCTAACTTTTGCTCTAGCCCTTATGTTTATTCAATATTTGATTGGTCCAAAAATAGTTGAATGGACAATGCATGTAAGATATGTAGATGAAAGTAATTCTCCAGAATTACACGCGATGGTTGAAGACCTTGCAAATAGGGCAGGAATTCCTAAGCCTAAAGTAGGCATAGCTTCAACTTCTCTTCCCAATGCATTCGCATTTGGAAGGACTATAAGTGATGGAAGAGTATGTGTAACAGAAGGGATAACTAAACTCCTTGATAGGGATGAACTAAAGGCTGTTCTTGGACACGAAATCTCGCATCTTAAAAACAGGGATGTTCTGACAATGACAATATTATCCGTTGTGCCATTGGTCTTATATCGAATTGCCTGGCACCTCCTATTTTTTGGGAGTTATGGAAGGAGAAGGCAGGGAGGTGAATATCTAGCTCTTGTTGGTCTTGCAGCTTTACTTTTTTATTTCATAACAAACCTTCTTGTGCTTTACGCATCAAGGATAAGGGAATATTTTGCTGATAGGGGGTCCGTTCTTTTAGGAAATGCACCCTCAGCCATGGCTTCAGCACTGTATAAACTTGTTTATGGCTCAGCAAGAATGAACAAAGAAATGGTCAGGGATGTAGAGGGGCTTAAAGCATTTTTTCTTAACGATCCATCAAGAGCAATGAATGAAATAAGAGAGTTGAGTCATATTGACCTTGACAGAAGTGGTACAATCGATCCTGATGAACTTCAGTTTCTTTATTCAAAAAAGATACAACTTAGCTTTTCAGACAGATTGCTTGAAATACTGAGCACTCATCCAAATATGCTTATGAGGATAAAGAAGCTCTCAGAATATAATTAGTGGTTATTTTAAAATGAGAATAATGGCTCGAATTTCTATAATATCAATAATTATACTAATAATACTAAGTGGATGTACAAACAAGTTAGAAGAAAAATTAGAATAATATTATCGAAAAGTTGAAATAGATGGAAGATATGAAATTAAGGGTAGATATCCTATTTCAAATGCTTTAGCGAAAAAAAGTAATTGTTATCGCTTTACATCTAATGATAAAGGTAATAAAATTGAAATGAGATACCTTGATTCCAATGAAAAATTAAAGGAATTTGGCAATTTAGGATTTGCAATAACCTAGTGGGAATATGATGAAGATGGTAATATCTTGAAGACAATCAACTTCAATAAAAAAGGAGAAATAATATACGAAGATTAAAACTGAGTTCATATTGACTTCTTTGGATTTCAATTTCTTTTATTCTAATATTACAAATCTTGACATAGAATTTTTTATAATTAATTTTAAATAAGGATTAGAATGAATATACTAAAGAAATTACTTACACCTCCTTTAATTTATTATATTCTTGTAATTTTAATTATAGTTATAGTCTACGTATGGCAATCTGGTTTTAAAAACTTATTAAATAAAAGTAATCAATCAACAATTTTCCTCGTCCGTGGAGAAAAAGAGGAGGAAGCAGTCAGTAGTGCTACGCCAAAAATACAAGAAAAAGAAGCAATGTTTTACATTAAATTGGATGAAGATAATAAGGTCTGGTGTCAACTATGTTTTAGAAAGTGTATTATTCCTAATGGACAGCGAGGTTTCTGTCGAAATAGAGAAAACAGGGATGGAACATTGTATTCTCTGGTTTATGCAAAGCCCTGTGCAGTTCATATCGATCCAATTGAAAAAGAACCTCAGTTACATATGTTGCCCGGGAGTGATATCTTATGTCTGGCAACGGTAAGTTGCAACTTTAGATGTAAACAGTGCCATAACTGGCATATCTCTCATAGAGGTCCAGGAGAGGTAAGAACATATTATCTACCACCAGAACAGGTTGTTCTGCTTGCTTTAGAAAACCAAACACCGACCATATCATTTACTTATACAGAACCTACGGTCTTCTACGAATATATGTATGATATTGCAAAGATTGCTAAGACCAAAGGAGTGAGAATTCTATTCCATTCGAATGGAGGAATGGCAGAAGAACCTCTAAAGGAGCTACTAAAATTCACAGATGCTGTAACTATTGATTTGAAAGGATTTTCTGAGGATGTTTATCGAAAAACGTATTCTTCAGAATTAGCTCCTGTGCTCAGAACTTTAAAGATTATAAAGGAAGAGGGAATATGGTTGGAAATTGTTAATTTAGTTATACCAACTGTTAATGACAATTTTGATGATATTAAAAAAATGTGTATCTGGATCAAGGAAAACTTAGGAGAAGACGTTCCCCTTCATTTTTCAAGATTTTCTCCAGCTCATAAATTGACGCATCTACCACCTACACCTATAGAAACCTTAGAAAAAGCGAGAGAGATAGCAGTAAATGAGGGTCTACATTATGTTACTATTGGTAACGTTCCGGGGCATAAATATAACTCGACTTTTTGTCATAAATGTGGTAAGTGTATAATCAAACGGACTCATTTTCAGGTTTTAGAGGACAATGTTGTAGATGGGAAATGTAAGTTCTGTGGGCAAGAAATTCCAGGAATCTGGAGGTGAAAAAAAGTCTTATTATTGCCTTATTGGTAATGGGCGCAAGCGGTATCGTTGGTCAAATACTGCTATTAAGAGAATTATTAATCACTTTCTATGGCAATGAACTATCAATCGGGATTATTTTAGCAAACTGGCTCATTTTAGAAGCTTTTGGTTCTTTTTTTTTAGGAAAACAGGCTGAACGCTTAAAAAGACCTATTTACGGCTTTGTAGTTTTTCAAATAATCTTTTCAATAAGTTTACCTGGGGCAGTTTATTTAAGTAGAGTATTAATAGATATTATTGGTGCTACTGTTGGAGAAGGATTAGGTTTAACTACAATGCTCTATTCCTCATTTTTTATCCTACTACCTGTAAGTATTTCACACGGAGCTTTATTTACTTTTGGTTGTAAGGCATACTCTTTGTATTATAAGCAGAATGCAACAAGCATAGGAAGGGTTTATATTTATGAAACTTTTGGCACAATTGTAGGAGGAGTTGCTTTTACATATCTTCTTATTACTTATTTTCATTCATTACAGATTGCATTAGGTGTATCTTTTGTAAATTTTATTATATGTGTATTCTTGCTTTATCCATCTTTAAAGGAGACAAAATTACTAAGTCCAAAAATTCTTGTATTTTTATCACTAATTTTTTTGCTTTTAACCGGGTTTTTAACTTTTGGTAGCGGTGCCGATAAAATTCATTGGCTTTCCATAAAGAAGCAATGGAAGGGACAGGATGTAGTCCATTACCAGAACTCTATATACGGGAATATTGTGGTTATAAGGAGAGGTGAACAAAATACTTTCTTTTCTGACGGAATACCTGTGATTACTACACCTACGCCGGATATAACAATTGTGGAGGAATTTGTTCATCTACCAATGCTTTCCCATACAAACCCAGAAGATATTCTCGTTATAAGTGGAGGAGCAGGGGGCGTGATAAATGAAATCTTGAAACACCCCATAGAGAGGATTGACTATGTTGAACTCGACCCTTTATTGCTGGAAGTAATTGGGAAATTTCCTACTACTTTAACTGAGACTGAGCTTAATAATGAAAAAGTGAATATCAATTATATAGATGGGCGGCTCTTTATAAAAAAAACCTCTAATAAATACGATGTAATTCTATCAGGTTTGTCGAATCCATCGGATTTACAAATAAACAGGCTTTTTACTAAAGAATTCTTTTCTTTAGTTAAAAGTAGATTAAAAGAAGGTGGTATAATAGTTATAAGTTTGCCAGGATCTTTGACTTACTTAAGTGATGAGTTAAGAAATCTAAATAAATGCATTATTAATACACTTGAAAGCATTTTTCCATATATTATGATAATTCCTGGAGATGGAATTAATATTTTTCTTGCGTCAGATTCTGAGTCAATTTCTTTGATTGGTGATGTAAAACTTACAAAGAGATTGAACGAAAGGAATCTTGATGTGGCTCTCATTACACAAGAACATATTGAGTATAAATTGCATCCAAGATGGCTTGCCTGGTTTTTAAAATCTTTAGAAGGTGGTACTGAAAAGATTAATAGAGATTTCAAACCTCTTGGGTTATTCTATAGCATTTCTTATTGGAATGCTCTTTTTGCCCCTTCTATTCGAGGATTGTTTAATAGGTTCGAAAAGATAAATCTGAGGCAATTTATAATTGCTTTTTTTGTATTTACTCTTTTGTTCTTAGTAATATGTCATAAAATTAAGAGACTATCCTGGGCAAGTATTCCGTTTTGTATAGGAACCACCGGCTTTGCTGCAATGATATTTCAACTAACCCTAATCTTTACATTTCAGGTGCTTTATGGATATGTCTTTTACTGGATAGGGATTTTGGTTACCGCTTTTATGGTGGGTGTAGCAATTGGAAGTTTGAGGATGACCTTAATATTAAAACATATTAAAAATTCTTTTACCTTATTTATCAAATTAGAGATAGTCATAATTATCTTTTCTGGGATACTACCATTGATATTTTTCACTCTGAGCCCCTACTTAGACAGACCAGTAGTGTTTATACTATTACAAATAGTTTTTCTTATTTTATCTCTAATTTCAGGAGTATTTGTTGGTGCAGAGTTTCCATTAGCCAATAAGGTATATTTAAAAAAAGATTCAAAAATAAGTAGAACTGCTGGTTTGCTTTATGCTTCAGATCTACT
>SOIB01000055.1 GCA_004377355.1 Candidatus Stahliibacteriota bacterium
CTGCAAGGTCAAAGCCAAGGCAGGTGAATTCATCACCAATAAATTTTATCTTCATCTACTTTCTCCCGACTATGATTTGCAACCATAAATTCGCACCTACTTCATTATGCTTGTGGGAGAGTCCTTCTGAACTCGATTGTTGTGGGCAGAAGCCCACTCCCACCAAAAATTCTGGGTGGAGGGTGACTTTGTGAGAGCTATGTGATGGGTGTTGGGTGTTATTTTCATATTTTTCCTAATATAAGCACCGCCACAATAAGACCCCAGATTGAGAGTCCTTCGGCGAGTCCAGCGAAGACAATGGCACTACCCATAATCTCGGGTTTCTCGGCAAGGGCAGCCATTGCAGCCGCTCCAATCCTAGAGAGCGCAATACCTGCTCCTATCACTGACACAGAGATAGAGAGACCCGCTGCAAGGAATGCAAATCCTGCCGATTGTCCACTGACTGCACTAGTAGCACCTTCTCCAGCACCAAGTAGGGTCAGAGGTGTAACAAGAATAATTATTCCTAAGAGCACTAAGAAAGATGCAGCAACTATGAATCCTGTGTTAAGTGTTTTTAAATGTTTTATTATGGACTTAAAACTACTCATAAATACCTCCTATGATATCTTCATTGGTTCATACAGTGATTTACCCTTTAGAAAGAACCGGGAATAGAATTCATAGTATTCTAATCTGAGTGCCTGGATGAAGACTATCAATCCTTCGAGAACTATTATAAACAAATTACCGAAAATGAGTGTTGAATATCCTCCAGCACCCACCATCTTGCCAACCATTTCTGCAATTGTGATTATTGAAATGGTAAGAATGACATGCGCTATATTGAACGCAGCGACTCGTATAAACGAAAGAGTGTTGGAAATCATAGCAAGTGATAAATGGATCATCTCGCCCAGAGAAATTAAAAGATTATTGGTATTTAGACCCTTTGTTACTGCTTCCTTTACGGGTTTTCCTATAGCAACAACGAGGATTGCGATCATAGTAATTATGACTTCCGTAATGATTACTCTTCCGGGAAGGTTGTTTATCACTGAAAAGGCTAAGAAGATTATTGAGAGATAAAATATGAAGCCTGGCAATCCTTGGCCTCCCAGGAATAGTTCTTCTTTATCCCCCTTCAATCCCGCCTCAACAAGACGTAGAATAAATCCAAGAGTTACTATTCCAATCCCAAGATAGATTGCAAAAAGCATTGCCTTTTCAGGGGCTTCAAATGGTGAAAACCAGATTGGACTGAATGGGTGAGTTCCAAAGAATTCTCCAAAGAGGGTTCCAAAAATAATGGAAGAAACACCCATTGCAATTGGAAAAAGGGCATATTTGCGTAAATACTTAAGGAAATATAATGCTATGCCTGCAAAGATAAGCACCAATCCATGACCTATATCTCCAAACATAATACCAAACATAAGCAGGAATGTAAAAGTTGTGGGAATTGTTGGGTCAATTCCTCGATAGGCTGGAGCACCATAGGTTTTAACAAGGAATTCAAATGGTCGGAATAATGGAAGATTATTAAGTTTCGTGGGAGTATTTTCTGCATCCTGACTTTTTCTCTCCACATTTTCTTCGGTAATCACGTACAATCCAAGTTCCCCGCACTTCTCCTTAACCTCTGGAACAACCCGCCAAGGAATGTACGCATCAATGAAGAATACATTTTCTGTTCTTGCCATTCTGTTCACCCACTCCAGTTCAATAAGTGAAATATCAACATCTCTCTTTAACTCCAATATCCTCTCTTCCACATTTTCCCCCATTTCCTGAATGGAGGCCTGGATATGTGCCCTTTCTTCCTTTATTTCCCAGAAACCTATTTCAATAGAATCTTTTAATTTTAAGATAGGACCTTTTAGTTTATTAAAACCTTCTATCTCAGTAAATCGAGCCTGCCTCAGGATCTTTTCTACTGTTTCTTCCTCCTCTTCAGGATAGAATAATGTTATCGGAATTCTAGAAGCCCACGCAGGTCTTGTAAATGCAAAGATGTCTGCTACCTCTATTGTTTCTTCCAGGAATTCCTTTTCCGTGGCAGGAATCGTTCCTCCTTTCATTTTAAAGAATTTACCTTCCCTTAAGTCCTCTATAGGGGTCAGGGATTCTGGAAGAAGTACGAGGAGTTCAGAAATAATGTTGAGTTCTATTTCCTTTTCCTTGAGTTCTTTTAGCCTCTCCTGTTTCTTGCCTAACTCGACCTGGAACTTAAGAAGAAACTCTCCAGCCTCCTTTTCCACATCTGTTGCATCTACTGCATAAACCTGTGGTTCTTTTTCTATCTTTATATCGAAGTATTCTACAATACTTTCTATTCTTTCTCTATCTTCCTTCAAATTCTGATAGGTTTCTCCATACCTGGGTTCCTCTAATTTTTTATTAGAGAAATTAACAATATGAAACTTCCCTTCTTTTCCAAAGAATTCGAGAACTTCAGTAAGGTCATCTCTAGTCGTTGCAAGCAGGAATCGAGTCATCAATTCAGGAACCCACATATCAAAAGATTCCTATTAGCGTTTTAATCCTTTCTTCTTCTATATCCAGCAATTTTGCATTATAGATAGATAATATCTTCTCAATCTTAAGATTTAATAGAATGAAGAATGCAAGGATAGACCTCATAGAGAACATCTTCATCTTGAAATCCTTATAACAAACTTTATAGAATTCATTTATCATGAAAATCCTGGTTACTCCAAGAGCACTTTCAATGTTTTGATAAACATCGCCCTCTGGTATAAGGAATCGCTTTATTTCAAAGGTCTCCATACTGTAATATTCCTTCAAACGATAGAGCCAGACCTTGTTCTGTAAATCAATCCAGTTCAGAATAAATTCTTTTATTTGGACTCTATCCGATAACGGAAGCTTATTAGAAGCTTTAAGTAACATACGGTAGTAATAATGATCAAGAGAAATCTCTATATCAGAAATTTTTTCTGTGTCTTGGTATCGATAATAACACTTACACCAGGCCTCTCCCCAAAACCCATCTTTCAGGGAATCATCAATTTCAGAAAGGGTGGGATTCTCTTTTTCAATGAAAAGAAAATAGCGACCTCTACCACCGTGAAGCACTGATTTTATGTCCTTGAGTTCATATAATCTCATATAGTTACGAAAGAAATCTTTAGGAGAACCAGAAAGGCGATTATAAACCACGATACCGAGTTCAAATGGTATTATAGTGAAATGTCTTTCTATATTGTTATCCTTTAGAGGAAATCTTTTAAGGATATTAAGTTCCCTTATTCTTTTATTGAATCCAGATAGACCCCTTGCCTTTATAAGAGATTCCTCCTCTTTTTTTGTTGGGAGGAAAGAGTATATAGCCCTGAGTTTAGGATATATTGAGTAATACATTTATCTTTTTAATAATTTATCAATCAATTTTTCTAAAAGTTCGCCCTTCACCTCTTTATAGCGTTTTGAAAGTTCATCCTCAATAACTTTTGATTCCTTTTTTATATCAATTTTCTCGCTTTTTCGTGCATCTTTTATCTCTGCTTTATATCCTTCAATTATGGATTTAGCCTTGTTCTTCGCATCTGCCAAAATAGCCTTGCTCTCTTTTTCCGCATCCCTCCTTATTTTCTCTGCTTCTTTTTCTGATTCTCTTACTATCTTCTTTGCACTGCCTTCAATCTCAAGGACCTCTTTAATCCCGTCCTTCATTCTCTTTCTCTTCCTGCCTCCTTTTATATTTCCTGTATTCCACTACAATAAAATACACCATTCCAAAAAAGATAACAGCTCTTATAAAAATAAAAAACCATAGTAAAACAATAGAAACTCTATCCATAGAGATTAAATAATAAAATCTTACTTAAAAAAAGTCAAGTTTTAATGAACGACTGGACTTAACTCACCAGGCTCCACCTCCACCACCACCTCCACCACCACCAGAAAATCCTCCTCCTCCACCTCCGAAACCACTTGAACTTCCACGTGGAGGAGACATGGTGGTGGAAAAAGCTCCAATGCTGTCACCAACCGAACTCGCTACAACACTTGCAGCTACAACATTACCCATACCTGGGGAGGTATACCACCCTGGGGAGGTAACTTCGAGTCCGCTAAATCTATCAGCCCATTCGTCTACGACACCAAGCGCAACAGCATAGGAGAGATAATCAAAAAAGAGTGTGGGATTATTATCAAGCATCCTCTTTAGTCTATCCTTCTCAACCCTCATAAGGAATTCTCTGAATCCAAGTATACTAAGAAGAATCTTCCTTCCTATTGGAGTCCATTTAGGCATACCTTTTGAAAATATGGTAAAGATTAAACCTGTGATTATAAAGGAAATTCCTGCCTTCGGGAGAATTGGTATAAAGAAGAACCCGGGGAAAAGGATGAGGAATCCTACACCTAAGTATTTACCTCTTATAGTTTCAGGATTACCATAGAATGCCTTTTTCTCTGCTATAGATTTGTAAATAGATTTCTTTACATCCTTGTAATAACTATAGAATTCCCCCTTAAGGTCGGATATAAGAAAATCCCTGCCGCCTTTCTTAATAAGACCCCATAGGAATTTCCTAAGGTGATAAGTTAGTTCCTGCTCAGGGTCCTTATTAATCTTTATTCTATAATCCTTATTTTTTAGAAAGAGAAATTTCCTAGATTCTTCCTCTTCAATTGTAAGGTAACCGAGTCTTGCAAGATCAAAGAGTATAGATATAACGTCAACTGTATCCACCTTCTGATCAAGGATTGTACCTACCTCAGCAGCAGTTAAACCCACTGGTGGTTCATATTCCACCTTTATAGTGCCGGGAGATATGTCTCTTCCATTCCTGTACCAATGGATGAATAAAAGAACGAGTGCTATTAAAGGAATAAAGAAGTAAAAATTGTTCCTTAACCAGAGTAGACCCACTCTACCAATAGATGGGGCTTTTAGATAACCTTTTGGAAATTTGATAGCTATTGTCACACCATCTCCTGCATAAAGGGTCCCGCTACCGCCAGATATTACACTTTCTCCAATGACAAAATTATTTAGGGTATTACGAGTCCCGTACTCCCCTTTGAATATCTTTACCTCATTATCCTCTAACTGGATGGGTTCTGGAAGGATTACACTGAACTCAGATGAATCTATCCTTGCTTCCCACCTATTTCCTGTAATATTCCAGTAAAGTTCATCGTATTCTCCTAAAAACCTTGCTCCGAGGAGGACTGAATACACTATGGTATATGTATGCTTCCCTGTTATGGTAACATCAGGGTCTCCAATTCTTAGTCTTAAATGTGTCCATCCACCTGGTCTTTCGGTGCTTTTCTTAACCTTTACTTTCCTTCCATCTACAAGAACCTTTTTAACTGCGAAACCCAGTGCATAATTCCCAACCCTTCCTTTTAATTCAAGCGGTATATCTCTGTAGATTCCATGGTAGTAACCATCATCAAAGTTAACGGTTATATTCTCTTCAATGAGGAGGGACCCATCTTTAGAAAGAGAAATATCTGATTCAAAAAATGGTATGTACCAGGAAATAATTAGTAGTAACATTATTAAAATTTCACTCTTGGCACAGCCCTCTCACCCTCTTCAATTTCAAAGAATTCTTTCTTTAGGAAATGAAATATTTGGGCAACCAAGTTAGAGGGGAAGGACTCTACTTTAATGTTTAGATCCCTAACCACAGCATTGTAGTATCTTCTTGCATTCTGTATTGCATCTTCTATCAGAGAGAGGTTCTTCTGTAGGTCTAGAAAATTTGTGTTTGCCTTAAGCTCTGGATAGTTTTCTGCTACAGCAAAGAGTTGTCGTAGCGCTGATGTAAGCATATTCTCAGCACCTGATTTCTCAGCTGGGGTTGTAGCAGCAGTGGCTCTCGCCCTTGCATTGGTCACATTTAGAAAGACTTCTCTCTCATGTTTTGCATATCCCTTAACAGTATTCACAATGTTCGGGATAAGATCATACCTTCTTTTAAGCTGCACATCAACATCACTCCAGGAATTATCAGTTAGATTTCGAAGTTTAATAAAACCATTATATGTTGCGATAAGCCACAAAATACCAATAACTATAAAAACAACTATCACTATTGTTATAACCATAATACCCCCCTTTTTTAATCATTAAGCATAAGCAATTAATGATAATTTACAAGAGGGAAAATTCCTTTTTTATATACCTTCCTCCACCCCCTTATCTCTCGCAAAGAACGCAAAGATGATTAATTATGTTGAATAGCCAAACAGCTAACTGGTAGTGGTTTAAAGTGTAAGGCTACTACTCAACCAATCAACAAATCAACTATTCTCCCATCCTCTGTCCTCGGTCTCCGGTCCTCTGTCATTAACTCATTCACTCATCGACCCACCTACTTAGTTAACTCTCTTGATAGTTTGCTCTGATATCTACATAATAGCCAATTTTACTTTATTGACAAATTGAATTTAAAATACTATGATTTAAAAAATGGAAGTTTATGAAGCATTAATTGATATTGGAATAAAACTATCATCTGAACAGAATCTAGAAAAATTACTTGATTTAATACTCAAGAACGCTCGTTATATATGCAACGCAGATGCAGGAAGTTTGTATCTAAAAGAAGGAAATAATCTTCGTTTTGTAATATCACAGACCTCCACTTTAGAGATGGAAATCGGCGAAGAGGAGTTTAAAAAGTTATTAACCCCTCACACCCTTCCCATATCCAATAAGTCTATCGCTGGTTGGAGTGCAAAAAATAAAGGATTGCTCAATATAAAAGATGTATACAAAATAAACCATACTCCGTATTGCCATGATAAAGAATTTGATAAGAAGACAGGATATAGGGGTCAGTCGATGCTCACTGTTCCTATGTTGGATAGAGAAAACTCACTTGTGGGGGTTTTCCAGCTGATTAATAAAAGAGGGATTGATGAAATAATTCCATTTACAAAGCAAGACGAGGAAGTAGCAGAATCACTTGCTTCACAGGCAGCGGTTGCCATCAGAAATGCACAATTGACAGAGGAGCTTAAGTCCGCTCACCTCGAAACTATCTATATGTTGGGACGTGCAGCAGAATATAAAGATGAAGAAACTGGAAACCACATCAAACGTGTATCAGAACTCTCTAAAGCTATAGCAGAAAGTCTCGGAATGGACGAAATATTTATCGAGACAATATATTATGCCAGTCCCCTCCATGACATCGGTAAGATTGGTATCCCTGACAATATCCTAACAAAGCAAACTAAACTTATGCCAGAAGAATGGAAGGTCATGAAAAATCACACTGTACTTGGATATGAACTTTTAAAAGACTCTCCATCAGCCATTATACAGGTTGCCTCACAGGTTGCATACACCCATCATGAAAGGTGGGATGGTAAGGGTTATCCCAAAGGACTACTCGGGGAAGAGATACCATTATCCGGTCGTATAGTTACACTTGCCGATTTTTTTGATGCAGTAACCTCCGAGAGACCATACAGAAAGGAACCCTTCCCTATGCCTAAGACGCTTCGTTTAATTAGAGAAGACAGAGAAAAACACTTCTGTCCAGATACGACCGATGCATTCTTTAATGTTATTGAAAGAATAAAAGATATCCACTATTCGCTCTTTGATAAAGAGAAGTAAAAATAGGATTCAAGGAGTCGTCAACCCTTCATTAGATAAAGCCATGGTCAATTTCCGAAGGCAAAGGAAATTGCCATTCGCGCTCTCAGTTTCACTCTTTCTGATTTTATAAAATCAGAAAACCATGCCCGTTCAACTTCCGAGGGCGCTTTCCTTAATGAAAGGTTTCCTCCTGTATTTTTTGATGAGATGTTTTTCGGGGACTATATCCTTAAGTTCGACTTTGGACATCGGGCGTTGGACTTTTTATATATATACACAATGCCTAATACATAAATTTATATAATCTGTTGTTTATGTGTATTATGTAGTATTAAGAAACTTAAAGGCTTTCTATTATTGCATCCGTTATCTCGGATGTTGAGGCTGCTCCCTGACTTAAAACTTCACCTCCACCCTTTAGTTTCAGCATATCATAGGATCGAACCTCTCCCTCTGTAACTACTCTGGCAATTGCATTCCTAATCGCAATTGCCTCATCATATTCTTCTAAGTAATCAAGCATCATTGAAGCAGAGAGTATCATTGCAAAAGGAGAAACAATAGATGGTTTTAATTTTTCATATTTAGGAGCAGAACCATGAGTTGGTTCAAATATTGCACAATCCTTACCAATATTTGCACTCCTGGCAAAACCAAGCCCACCGGTAAGTCCGGCGAATCCATCTGAAACTATATCACCAAACATATTTCCCGCCACTATAACATCATAATCCTCTGGGTTTTTGGTCATCCACATCATCTGGGCATCTATGTTTGTAAAATACAAATCAACATCCGGATAATCTTCTCGCATCTTCTTTGCTTCTTCTCTCATCATTCCCGATGTCTCCCGAATCACATTTGGTTTTTCAGCTACTGTCACTGACTTATAACCAAACTTTTTTGCATACTCAAAAGCTTCACGAATAATCCTTCTGCATGCCGGTCTTGAAAATATCCTCACTGATATTGCAAGATCCTCACTTTTCACATCACTATAGGCTTCCATTTTAGTATGCGTTTCTAAGGCTTTTCTTACTTCGGAAGGGGGATTGGTCCATTCAACTCCTGAGTACAATCCTTCAGTATTTTGTCTGAATATCACAACATCTATTTCAGGTTCCTCAAAACCATCGGCTGTCCTTCTTATGAAATTCAAGGGATTCCCTTTAAAACTCTTACAAGGTCTTATACAGATATCCAACTTGAAATGCTGTCTAAGTTTTACTATTGGACTATAATATACAAGTCCCCTGTCTTGTAGTTCTGGAGATAACTCATCTGTGGCAACATCTTTTGGCTTTGAAGTTATTGCACCAAAGAGTGCAACCCGATATTCTTCAAGAAGGTTTATTGTACGCTCGGGTAATGGATTACCCTCTTTTACCCAGAATTTCCATCCTACATCACCTTCGATGTATTCTGCCTTAAAACCTACTGCATTAAGAACCCTTATCGCTTCGGGTAGAACAATCTTACCGATTCCATCACCAGGTAATGTAACTATTTTACGTGCCATCTATTCCCCCCTTTTCTTCTCTTTCAAGGTATCTTTCAATAATTTTATCGCGCAGTACTCACCACACATTGAGCATACATCAAATATCTCAGGTTTAACTCTATCCCTTATTTTTCTTGCTCTATCCGGGTCTATAATAAGTTTGAATTGTCGCTCCCAGTCCATCTTCTTCCTGGCAATAGACACTTCCCTATCCCACTCAGCTGCACCTGGAATCCCTTTTGCAACGTCACCCGCATGTGCTGCAATCCTGGAAGCTATTACCCCTTCGCGAACTTCCTCGACACCAGGAATCCCTAGATGTTCTGTAGGAGTTACATAACAAAGGAAATCTGCTCCATAATAAGAAGCTATAGCTCCACCAATCGCAGACACAATATGGTCATGCGCAGGGGCTACATCTGTGACAAGAGGACCAAGCACATAAAAAGGTGCTCCATTACAGAATTTCTTTTCCATCTTGACGTTCATTTCAATCTCATTTATTGGAATATGCCCGGGGCCCTCAATCATTACCTGAACATCCTGTTCCCATGCTCGTTCGGTAAGTTCTCCTAGAATTCTTAGCTCAAAAAACTGTGCACGGTCAGAGGAGTCTGCTATTGCTCCCGGACGGAAACCATCACCAAGAGAGAGTGTGATATCATATTCATTAGCTATATCAAGGATCCTGTCAAAATTTGTATAAAGTGGATTTTCCTTTTTATTATACAGCATCCATGTAAGCAGAAATGTGCCTCCTCTGGATACAAGGTCCATAATCCTTCCTTCAATTTTTAACCTTTCGAATGTATCCAAAGTCACACCACAATGCAGAGTCATAAAGTCAACACCATCCCTAGCCTGCTCTTCAATAACATCAAAGATTTTTTCTTCCTTAAGATGGACAATCCCACCTTCCTCTTCAATAGCTTCTATTGCAGCCTGATATATGGGAACGGTACCTAATGGAACATTGATTTTTTTGATGATTTCTTTTCTTATTTCTGAAAGATTTCCCCCTGTAGATAAGTCCATTACTGTATCAGCACCTGCTTCTTCAGCAGCAATTGCCTTACATACTTCTAAATCTTTATTGGCTTGGTCAGTTGATGTACCGACATTTGCATTGACTTTGGTTTTCAAAGGGTAACCAATTCCAACTGATTTTATATTACTTCTTTTTTTATTTTTTGGTATAACTATCTTTCCTTCTATTATTCCCTTCTTTAAAATCTCAACATCTACACCCTCTGAATCTGCAACCTCTCTAACCTGCTCTGGCATCCTTCCTTTTTTAAGCTCTGCTCTTATACCCATTAAATTCCTCCCATAATTACATTCAAAGGATTAATGAAAACGCTATCTTTTCTTACTTCATAGTAAATATAGGGATATGGTGCCCTACCTGATTCTCCTACATATCCTATAATTTCTCCTCTCTCTACAATTTCCCCTTCCTTCACAGTGGTACTCAAAAGATGTCCGTATAAGGTAATGAAATCCTTCCAATGTGCAATCTCAACATATAAACCCACACCCCTTTTCTGTTCCACTTTCACTATTTTTCCATCTGCTGTAGTAATTACAGGAGAGTTTAAACCGGCAAGGATATTAACTCCATTCTGAGTTTTTGCTTTTTCTGTAAATGGGTCTATCTGTTTCCCAAAGTATTTCACTATATAACCTTCTACAGGAAGAATACTGGGTATCATTTTAAGTAGTGAATCACTCCTTTTCAACGAAGTTTTAAGAATTGTATCAATCCATTTGCTCCAGAGTAAAAGAGAATCAATTGAATATATGTATATAGTTTCCTTTTCAAATCCTTTAAGATGATGTATATCCAATACTCTATTTTGCGATTTAAGAAGAGTATCACTTAATGCGCTTAAGTATTCCTTCTTATCTCGTAGCATTTCAACTTTTTTCCTTAGACGCTGGTTGTCAGAACGCAGAGCATCTATAGAAGTTATATCCACATATTTTCCCAGATTACTCCAGAATAATATAAATGTAACGATGATGAGAATTAAGAGTAAAAAAAGTACAATAATAGGCAATCTCACCCATCTACTACTTCTTCCCTCATGAGAAATAATAAGAAATTTAAGAAATGAATTCTTGTTCGACACAAGTATGTTTTCGTAATTGCTTTAGAGCTCGATTGCGTAGTTGTCTAATTCTCTCCCGTGAAACTCCAAGCATCCTGCCTATTTCCTCAAGTGTATGAGGTCTCTTACCCTCCATTCCAAAGTAGTATATTATAATTTTTCTGTCACGGGGTTTTAGCTTATCCAAGCTCTCACTTATATTATTCACAAATTTACTTCTGTAGTACTCTTCCTCCGGTGTCACCACATCTTCTGAGATTACGTCAAGGTATTCCAGATCGTCTGTATTCTTTATAGTATCATCCAATGAAATATCGTGTTTTGCTATTTTTATAGCATCCTCAATCTTTGCTGTATCCATTCCAAGTTCTTCTGCAATTTCCTCCACAGTTGGCTCTCTACCTATTTCTCTCGTAACCTTTTCTCTAGTTCTTTTGACTTTCAACATCTTACCGGCTCTGCTCATCGGAAGTCTATATGATTTTATATGTTCAGTAACAGCCTTCATTATAGCCTGTTTTATCCACCAGACAGCATATGAAAGGAATCTTACACCTCGACGTTCATCAAATCTTTCTGCTGCTTTTATCAACCCAACATTCCCTTCATTTATTAAATCAGAAAAAGGGGTTCCCATATTTCTATAAGCTTTTGCCACGGATACTACAAAACGAAGATTAGATTCGATAAGTTTTTTCTTCGCCTTTTTGTCCCCTAATCTTGCTTTTCTACCAAGTTCTTTTTCTTCTTCAGGTTTAAGAAGGTTATATTTCTGTATTTCCTGCAAATATAAAGGGAGAGAACCTTCTATTTTTTTCATTGTATCTGTATTATTCTTTATTTATTCCTCTATTACTAAGGTTTTTAATCTTCCACCAACAACTCTTAAGCGGATAATTAATGGTGGATTAAAATCATCCTTCGCTCTTGCGAGGTCGTCAATATTACTTATCCCAATAGACTTATTCTCTTTCTGAATCCCTACTATCATTGAATTCTCTGGAATGCCTGCTCTTCCTGCAGGGCTATCTCGTTTAACTTTGTTTACGAAAACCCCGGAACTTCCTTTATCCCAGTACCTCCCTGCCTCTTCTGAATCGGAAGGAATTAGACTCATTCCAAGCCATTCCACCTCACCTCTTAACCCAAGTGAAGAGGAAATCAGAGGACGTTCACCAAGCACAATATTAATATTTCTTTCATCACCATTTCTCCATATAGCAACTCTTATCTTTCGTCCAGGTTTCTTTGAGGCAATAAGATATCTTAAATGATCAACATCATCAACTTTATCACCATCTATTTCGAGAACTATGTCACCATCCAAAAGTCCTGCTTTATCAGCAGGACTACCTTTTTCAACCTCAATGATATAAACACCCCTATTGTACTTAAATTTCAAACTTTCCTTTATCTCCTTACTAAGGTCATCAAGGTAGACACCCAAATAACCCCTGACAATCTTACCTTCTTTAACCAGGGTTTCTAAAACATCCATAGCCATATCAATCGGGATTGCAAATCCTATTCCTAAATTACCACCTGTTCTACCAGGAATAATAACTGAATTCACACCTACTACTCTTCCTTCAGCATTTAGAAGGGGTCCACCTGAGTTTCCAGGATTTATTGCAGCATCTGTCTGGATGAAATTCTCGTAGATATTAATGCCACCTCTCCTTCCTTTTGCACTTACCACACCCACTGTTACAGTGCCAAAGAGCCCAAAGGGATTACCAATAGCAACTACCCAATCACCTACCTTAAGATCTTCTACATTACCTGGCTCAATATCAGGTAGATCATCTTTAACTTTCAATCCAATCACTGCAAGATCCGTTGAAGGATCTGTCCCTATCAATTCGACCTCATCCCCACTAAATTCACGATCGTCACTTAATCTTATAGTCAGTTCTTCTGCTTGCCTCACTACATGGTTATTTGTAAGGATATAATCTCTACCATTGAATTCAATGATAAACCCTGATCCAAGCCAATTTACGTCTCTCTTATACTCTCTCCTAGGGATCTCTCCAAAAAATTTTCTGAAGAATGGGTCATCGAAGAAACCACTCCATGGCGATTCATAAACGACCGTCCTTTTACCCTCAATAGAAACTACAGCAGGAGATGCCATTTCCACTATTGGTGCGAAAGACAACCTTCCACTTATTTGTGTATTAGTAATTTCCGCCTCTTCTGCCTTAACTATGGCAGGCATATTAAAACTTGCTGCTGTGATAACTCCTATAAAAAAAGCGACTATCGCAACAAGTGCAACAAAGACAGAACCGTATATTAATAATCGTCTATCCACTAATCCTCCTTTTTGTAAAATAAGAGATGTTTATATATATTCTAGGAACCTCGAATCTTTGCTATGAAAGAGTCGGGGAAGACCCCGGCTCTAAGTTTTATTCAACTTTAATCTCTATTTCTTTAGGCTTCGCCTTCTCACTCTTGGGAATGAATATTTGTAGAACGCCATTCTCATATTTTGCTTTTACCTTCGATTGATCAACTTCTACTGGAAGTCTTACAGACCTTCTGAAACTTCCATAAGAACGTTCAACCCTAATAAAAGACTCTCCTTCCTCTTTCTTTTCCTCCTTCTTTTCCCCTTCTATTATAAGTTCATCTTTTTTTATTGAAAGCTTTACATCTTTCTTATCCATTCCCGGAACTTCAGCATCAATTATAAACTGCTCATCTGTTTCCCGAATATCCATCACAGGGAACAATCTACTACTCAATGCTGGTGATGTAAAACCAGTAAAGAAATCCTTGAACATTCTATCAAAATCCTCTCGAAGTGAATACATAGCTTCGAAAGGGTCATAACTTACTATATCTCTTTTCTTAGCCACAAAACCTCCCTCTCTTTAAGATTTTTTACACGACTATCAGTATCTAAATTATAATCAATCTTCCCTTTTTGTCAACCCCCCATAATTTTTGTCATTTAAAGAGTGCCCCTGTGAGGGAAGGGGCACTCTTTAATAAGGAGGTTGTTATATTCATAAATAAAGACGACAAATATAGGAAAAATGTTCCGTTTATTTTAGACTACTTATAAACTATATAGAAATGTATAACTTACACAAAAAGATTCCTTAATTTTCTAAGAAAGAAAGAGTACAGTATCAAACAACACAAATATTTTTAAGTTGTATAGTTTTCATTTTTTGGGGTTGACAAATCATTGAAAACAAATAATTTTTATAATTATTTCCTTTAAATTATTAAATGTGTTATATTTATTTGAGATTTTATAAGGATAACTATAGAAAATTATTATAAGTTCAATCTAAACAAGAAGTAAATAACTAAACAAGGAGGTTTAGTATGAAAAAGTTGGCTATAGTTCTTGCACTACTTTTAGCAACATCTGTTTTTGCACAGGGACTTGCATTTGGAGTGAAAGGTGGGATTAACTATGCCACACTCTCCGGTGACGACGTTACCGATGCTAGCTATAAATTGGGATTCGCTGCTGGTGCAGTTGCTGCCTTTGATGTCATGGATATGCTTGTAATTCAGGGTGAAGTTCTATACTCAATGAAAGGAGCAGCATACGAAGGTGATATTTCTACCGATCTTACCTATATTGAGATTCCTGTTCTACTCAAATACAACATACCAATGGCAGGTATGATTGCACCTAACCTCTTCATTGGTCCCTCACTGGGAATACTCCTATCTGCTGAAAGTAATGATGTTGATATAAAAGATAATACAAAAACCACTGATTTCGGTATAGTCGTTGGTGCAGGAGTGGATTTTGACCTCGGAACAGGAAAAGTTACTCTTGATGCTCGTTATAATTATGGGTTCAGCTCAATCGTTGACACCCCTGCAGACACTGATGTAAAGAATGGTGGAATTTCAGTAATGGTAGGATACCTCTTCGGTATCTAAGGAGCGATTTCTGATAATTAGAGCATGATTTCAGTAGACTTTAAAATTTTATCTTGCTTAAGTTTTTAAATAAGGGCGTTCAACTGAACGCCCTTATTTTTAACTAATAACTTCTTTTTAATATAATATTTCCCAAGGAA
>SOIB01000143.1 GCA_004377355.1 Candidatus Stahliibacteriota bacterium
TTGATTTATCAAGCCCGATATTGAAGGGTTCGATAAATCGAACCCCTACACTTTACAATATGTGGCCAAAATTATTTTGCTGTCAAGTGTACACTAACTTATTGGGGAGTTACAATTCTTTTGCGAATTCTTTCTGATATTTGCCATACCTTCAAGTTTGTAATGCTTTATATTACCATATTGGCTAATAATATCTCCTGCTTCTTTGTTTAACTTCATTTGTTTTTCGCTTATTTCAGTACGAAAACCTTCATAAAATGGTCCTAATGTAATACCTTCACCTTTATGTGTATCATGGATCTTTGTATGTGGATGGGCAAAAAGCCACCTCACTTGTACTGTCGTAATAGAGTTCTCAGGTACACTATCCATGAAATTTTCTGCTTCTCTGATATCATCTTCAATCAAGTTATCCCAGCCTAATATGAGATTTGCATTAACACGTATTCTATTACTCCTGCATAAAGAAAGAAATTCTAATATTTCAGCCGTATTACAACCTTTACCAATATATCTCAACATACGATTAGACGGAAACTCTATGCCAAAACCTAACACAAGATTTGGAAATTCACCAAGAGACTTATTTAATACCTCCTTTAAGGCCTTGTTCTCCGCTTTAGCAGGTCTCATAAACAGTCGGTACTCCATATCATCCCTACAGGGTAGTTCAGGCAGTACTTCTCTTATATAAGGTATTGTTATAGATCCTGTATTTAAACGTACTATTTTAGTTCCATTGTGCTCTATGTCTCTAAATTCAAATTTCATATCCTTTCTTTTCCTGAATAGGTCACTTGCATGAAGGGCTATGTTGCAGAATATACATTTACCCCAATAACATCCGTTATCTAATGTATATGAGAAATAGATTTTACTATCATCCGGCACAAATTCAGGTACATCAAGTTTCCATTTTCCAGAAAAGTTTAGAACTTCAAACCAATCTTCTACACTCTTGCCAGTTATTTCTAAGTTCGACGGCAACATATTATAGCTATCAATCTTCACATAAAGAGGATTCCAGCCTTTAACATCGATTCTTCTTTCTGCTGCCATAGGACCACCTACTAAAAACCTAATATTTGGATATTCTTTTGCCCATACATACGATTGATACAAATGATTCATATAAATAACACTTATATAGACAGTCCCTTTATTAATAGGCAATTCTCTATTAGAATATGTCTCATCCAGGTACCATTTTTTACTATCTGACTCATGTTCAGTCCAATAAAAATCTCCTTTGCTTTTACATAGATCATAAGTGTCTGAAAAACCGTTGCATAAATCAAAATATGGACCCTTTGTCTTATTATAAAATTGTATAAATAAAGTATCACCCATAATAATAGACCTTATATATTACATTTATTTCCATTTGTGCTCTTTTTATTCTTGGAAAATATCCTCTGATAAAAATGTATTGTGATTTTAGGTAGTTAATTGATTTTCTCTACTACTCTTTACCCAGTAAATGGGGATGGGATCCTTGACATTCT
>SOIB01000157.1 GCA_004377355.1 Candidatus Stahliibacteriota bacterium
TTTTCAATTTTTCTACACCTTAATATTAATACGACAAAGGTTTTAAAAAATCCTTCTTTTTGTTTGGATAAAGGAGCTGAAAGTCTGAACCATACACCCTGTTAGTCGCTATTTCAGACAATCTAAAATCAAGTAACTAACTCATACGCAAGAAAGTAAATATCTTGCCAATCTTTTAGAAAAAGCCACTATCGTTAATATAGGTGGCATCCCAAGTGGGCTTGGGAATATACTGGCATCACTGACAAATAGACCCTTTATTTCGGTTTCTTGATTTTCATCTACGATCTTCCCGATTGGTGCGGTACAACAAGGATGTCCTGATTCATAAATACCTTTAAGAATAGTCTTTGGATTTGCTCCTGCTGCAATTAATATCTTCTTGTTGATTTCATGAGCTTCATCTAGCTTCTCCTTATCTCTTTTGGTTAAAGTTTTTCTGATAGTTCCATCATTTCCTACCTCACCGCTAATTTCGTCACGAATCTTGGTCATCATCCCGATCAGCCTCTTTGCATTGATTCTTTTCGCTCTTAAAGCTATCTTAATCTGATTCGCTATACTTATTTTTACGGGAGCATAACCATCTATATCTCTCACAAGATAAAGAGGAATATACATATATGGAGCTGGGAAAAGTTCCTTATCCTCAATGAATTTATCTAAATATGTAGCAAGAATGATTTCATTTTGCATACCTACATCCTCAGTATATCCATAGGTAGTCTGAAAGACATCCAAGGCAAGTCCCTTACCTGCCTCTGAGATACCTGAGTTCTGTAAAATTCTAGGTGTTTCAAGAGCTCCAGCTGATAATATTACATTCTTTCCGTATATTTCCAATTTACTTCCTTTTTTAATAGTACTGATACCAATCGCTTTTCCATTTTTATGTAATACATGTTTTACTTCGGTATTAAGAAGCAATTCCGCTCCATCTTCGATGGCTTCATCAATAAAATCTAAGGCAGTCCATTTTGCCTTTGTTGGACATCCAAACATACACTGACCACAACTTATACACTTACTGAAATCTACACATTTGGGCGAAGGTTTCATTTCCCAACCTAAGGATTTCGCTCCCTCGTTTATCCTTTTAGTTCCTTCTCCGATAAGATGACTGGGCATAGGATTTACGTGTAAATCTCTTCTGGCAGATTTCAGCTCTTCTGAAAGGTCAATTCTCCATTCTTTGAATATTTTCTCAGGAGGTGTCACGGCATTCCCCATTGCAACATAAGATGAGCCACCTAGAACCCTGGATCTTCCAATCCAAATTCCTCCATCAGTTCTCAAATCTCTCTTTTCTTTGTCAAGAAAAATCGGTGTAACCTTCATAGCCCCGGTCTTTGTAAATCTCGGACCATATTCTACAATAAGAACACCTTTTGTTTTTCTCGACAACTCTTTAGCTATTGTTGCACCTCCGGGACCTGACCCGACTATGATATAGTCATATTTTTTCTCAATGGACATTATATTAACCTCCAGTATCAAGTATA
>SOIB01000083.1 GCA_004377355.1 Candidatus Stahliibacteriota bacterium
GAACCGACTGATAGACGCATGTTTGCAATTGTAGAGGCAATTAAAAAGGGATATTCTATCGATAAAATATATAAGCTCTCTAAGATAAATCCCTGGTTTTTGTATAAAATGAAGAATATAGTTCTGATTGAGAAAAAATTAAAGCGTTATAAACTTAAAAAATTACCCCCAATTTTATTAAGAGAGGCAAAACAAAAAGGTTTTTCTGATGCTCAGATAGGGATTCTTACTAAGAGTAGTGAAATGGAGGTTAGGGGGGTAAGAAAGAATTTGGGTATTATACCTTGTGTAAAACAAATCGATACATTAGCAGCAGAATATCCAGCAAAGACAAACTACTTGTATCTCACATATAATGCTTGTGAGGATGACCTTGATTTCAAAGAAAAGAACCAGATTGTTGTATTAGGTGGTGGAGCCTATAGGATTGGTTCTTCAGTTGAGTTTGATTGGTGTTGTGTGAATTCGGTTATAACTTTAAAAGATTTGAATTATAGTACGATAATGATAAACTGTAATCCTGAAACAGTAAGCACGGATTATGACATTTGTGATAAACTGTATTTTGATGAGCTCTCTTTCGAAAAGATCTTAGATATTTATGAAAAGGAAAAGCCTTTAGGCATTATCATCTCAATGGGTGGTCAAATACCAAATAATTTGGCTTTACCTTTGCATAAGGCAGGTGTTTCAATACTTGGCACGTCTCCTCATGCTATTGATCAAGCTGAGGATAGGTATAAGTTTTCAGGATTGTTAGATACATTAGGCATAGATCAACCAGAATGGAGGGAATTGACGAATTTAGAAGAGGCTGAGAAATTTGCCAACAAGGTTGAATATCCTGTTTTAGTGAGACCGAGTTATGTTTTAAGTGGTGCTGCAATGAGTATTGCATTAAGTAAAGATGAATTAAAAGAATATCTTAAAAAAGCTTCAAAAGTTAGTAAAGAACACCCTGTGGTTATCAGTAAATTTATAACAGATGCAAAAGAAATAGAAGTAGATGCTGTAGGAAATAAAGGCGAGCTTTATTGTTATGCTATCTCAGAGCATGTTGAAAATGCAGGGGTTCATTCAGGGGATGCAACTATGGTATTACCACCACAGAGAACCTACCTGGAAACAATGAGGAGAATAAAAGTTATTGCAAGGAAGATTGCGAAAGCTTTAAAGATAACCGGTCCATTTAACATACAATTTATAGCTAAGGATAATGATGTTATGGTTATTGAATGCAATTTGAGGGCGTCAAGGAGTTTTCCATTTGTTTCCAAGATTTTCAAACTCAATTTTGTTGATTTGGCAACAAGAATTATTATGCGAAAGTCCGTTCCAAAGATAGATCGTTCTTCTTTTGATTTGGATTATGTTGGAGTGAAGGCACCGATGTTTTCTTTTACCAGACTTAAAGGCTCAGACCCCATTTTAGGTGTAGAAATGACTTCTACTGGAGAGGTTGCTTGTATAGGTGATGATTTCAATGAAGCGTTTTTGAAAAGTCTTATCTCAGTAAGATTCAAACTACCTGAAAAAACTATTTTGTTATCAACTGGACCAATATATTGTAAAGCTGAATTATTGGATAGTATAAGAATATTAGAAGGTATGGGATTTAAACTTTATGCAACAAAAGGAACAGCCCAGTTTTTGGAAGTTAATGGAGTAAAAGCAGAAGAGCTCTACTGGCCCTTAGAGAATAAAGAACCAAATACTCTGAGTTATATAGCTGAAGGGAAGATTGATTTTGTAATAAATATTCCTAAAAGTGTTGAAAAAGATGAACTTGACAATGATTATCTTATTAGGAGAAAATCCGTTGACTTTAATGTTCCTTTGATCACCAATTTACAACTTGCGAAGAGGTTTGTAGAGGCGATTTATAGAACCTCACTTAATGACTTAAAAATTAAAAGCTGGGATGAATATGGTTAAGTTAATATTATTAATATCAAGTGTTATTTTCAGGTAACATGGCTTAAAGGTTTGTTATAACTGCTAGTTAACTTGACTTGTGTATAGATTTCTAATATAGTTTTCAAAATGATAAAGATACTTGAATTTATTAGTGCCATAATGTTAATTATCATCATTATAATTTTATTATATGGATACACGAAGACACCAATAATTGGTGGACCTGTTGATAACGAGAGACTGGTTGATGGTATCTATGAGGGAGGCTATAATGGATGGCCTGTTAGGGCTACTGTGCAGGTAACAATAAAAGATAAAAAAATAGTTAATATTGAGATAGTTAAACATATGTCGTGGCGAGGTAAGAAAGCAGAATCAATTATTCCCGGGAGAATTATTGAAAACCAATCTACAAAAGTTGACGCCGTTACAGGTGCCACAAAAAGTAGTCATGTAATTATGAATGCAGTAGAAAGGGCAATTAAAAACGCCTATTAATCATTTAATCCCTCAATGTTAATTGACTATCATATTCATCTTAAGGGAAGATATCAAAGAGAATTTTTGGATAAATATATAGAGAATGGTGTGAATAAAGGTATAAAAGAATTCTGTATTACAGAACATGTTCATAGATTTAAAGAAACTATTGATATTCCCAATAGGATTATTAAGAAGTTTGGTGATAATGAAAATACAAATTTTATGAAAGAATGGTGGACTGAACGCTGCACAAAAACGATAGATGAGTATGTAAACTTTATACAAGGAGTAAAGGATGAGGGATACCCGGTGAAATTAGGTTGCGAGATGGATTTCTTGGATGAACCTATATTAAAGTCTATTGTAAAAGATTATCCATGGGATTTCATAATTGGTTCAGTTCACTGGATACAAGGTTGGGGATTTGACCACCTTGATAGAGAGTGGACCTGGCAAAGCAGAGATATTGATTTGGTATATAAGAAATATTTCAATTTAATAAAAGAAGCAGCAAAAAGTGGAATGTTTGATGTAATTGGACACTTTGATGTCATTAAAGTCTTTGGATACTATCCTTCAGGCGAATGGAGTTCTCTGGTAGAAGAAACATTAGAGGAAATTATTCAGAATAAAATTGGGATAGAAGTCAATACTGCTGGTTGGCGTAAGCCTATAGGTGAAATTTATCCAGGTGAAAAGATACTGAAACAATGCAAAAAATATGGAATACATATAACACTGGGTTCAGATGCCCACAAAGTGGAGGAAGTAGGGTATGGTTTTGATAGAGCATTAATGCTTCTTGATAAAATAGGATATAGGTTTTTAACGATTTACGATAAGAGAAAAGATTACCAAATACCAATTGAAGATAAAGCAAACGGAAATATATGATTAAACAATGAATCACAAATGAAAGTTTATATCCATTTCAATGTTTATTGGCTTATTACTTAAAGAGAGTTTAGAAGACGATAGTGTCCTGGATTTGATTCGTATTACCAGGATAGAAACTTGGGATGTTGACAATGCAGCTCTCTTTCAGCCCAAAATATGGACTGCAATTTATTTCGAAGGCGATGAAAGTGAAATAGATTATATAGTTCTAGAGTTGAGCCAATCACTCAAACCACAGGCCTGGTATATCAATGTATCAACCAAGGATGATGCTTATGTGATATTTCCAAATAAAGTTTTCAAATACACCCAGGGGGATAAGCAAAAGGAAAAGGAAGCAATAGAATATGGGAGATCGATAGGCATCCCAGACAGACAACTCGACTGGGGAGAATAGAAAATTATATATAGTTATAAATGAGGTGGGTGCAATAATTAAGAGAGAAGATTTTTAAAAATGAATCTAAAACATAAAAATATACGTTATTTTACTGTATTACTGTTGTTGCTTGCAGTTGTTAGTACTTTTTTATCAATTGTTATATTACCTCAAATTATTGTAGGTCCACCACGTAGAGCAAGTGGGTTAAATATGGTTTATTTAGTTGATATGTGGCGTAGTCAGGGATTGACATTACCATACATAACTACATTCGCAGTAAAATTTGGAGAAGCGTATCTCTTGAGATATATTTTGGCTGCTGTTTTAATCCTCGGTTTAGTTGCTCTGGAAATAATATGTAAAAATCGAATTATTACAGGAAGTATTCACATAATATTTTTAATCTTAAGTGTAATTCTTGGCTATCTGATTTTATTGTCAGCATTAATGCCAATGATGCCTTTAAAGGTTTAATTTTGATAAGGATTTGATTAATGAAGGATGTTAACTATTCAAAGATTTTCATAAAGTATGAAAAGGACCCTTTACGAAAGAAAGGTATAGAAGAATCCCTTGTAAGAGTTCTTAGAGAAAATTGCTCCAAAGAAGAACCCTTTAGAATAATTGATATTGGGTGTGGAACCGGCAATTGGTTAAATACAAATTTTAACAATTTATCTTACTGTAAAAATATTGAGTGGTTTGGTTTGGATATCTCGAAAGGTATGCTTTCATTAGCAGGAGAGAAAAATTCTGACTTTAATTTAGTGTTAGCCAGTGCTGATACATTACCATTTTTTGATAATTCGTTTAATTTTATTATTAACGAGTTCACCTACCATCACTTCAAGAATAAAGAGAAACCTTTTGGTGAGCACTATCGAGTTATGCGTAAAAAAGGTAATTTGATAATCCGAAATATAGTTCCCTGGGAAATGTCAGATTGGAGTCTATATTATTTCTTTCCAACCACAGGAGAACTCGATAGGAAAAGATTCCTGAGAACAGAGCCTTTAATATCTATTTTGAGTAATACAGGTTTTAAAAATATAAATATCAATATTAACACAATGCATGGCAATGAATATAAAACTGTTGATAGATGGGTCGAAATTATGAATAACAGAACTCATTCCGAGCTTCGAATCATAAGTGATAAAGAGTATTTTGAAGGAATGAAGAAAATAAAAGATATGTTTATAAATAACAGAAAAGAATTAGGAAAAATACTTAATAATAGTATCACTACTATTTTTGAACTTCAAGCAAGGAAATAGGAAATTTGATAGACAATTATATTAAATATTGATATCTTATGTTTTATGACCAAATTATTACTTGAATTTTAAATGTTTGACTATATACATTCAGTGACTAAATCAAACGCTACATTTGGATATAGATTAGTTAAATGGAATAGTGAGTTAAACCAAGAAAGGAGAAATCAATAACCAAGGAAATAATAATTCTATCAATTACAGCAGCCTCAATAGGCTTTTTTCATACTATATTTGGTCCTGACCACTATCTTCCATTTATTGTAATATCTAAAGCAAGGAAATGGTCGTTACTGAAAACCACATGTATAACTTTTTTATGTGGACTTGGGCATGTTGGGAGCTCAATTATTTTAGGGTCTCTTGGTATCGCCTTGGGAATTTCTATGACGAAAATAGATAAGCTAGAATCATTTCGAGGCAATTTTGCTGCATGGCTACTTATTGCTTTTGGATTGATATACTTTATTTGGGGATTACGTAAGGTTATAAGAAGTAAAACTCATGAACATTTGCATTATCATATAGATGGGACCACACATTCTCATCTGCATATTCACACCAATGAACACGTTCATGTTCATGCTAAAGACGAAACTAAAAATCTTACACCCTGGGTTCTTTTTGTGATCTTTGTTTTAGGTCCATGTGAACCATTAATTCCCATTTTAATGTATCCTGCAGCAAAGGCAAGTTTAACTGGTTTGGTTATCGTAAGTGTTATTTTTAGCGGAGTAACTATTGTTACAATGATAAGTGTAGTTATTATTTCATCATTTGGGCTCAATTTTATTCCTCTACGACGTTTAGAACGCTATACCCATGTTATTGCAGGTGCAGTGATATTTCTAAGCGGAATAGGGATACAATTTTTGGGGTTATAATTACACTATCCAAATAATCTTTTACCAAAGGAGGTCAAAATGACTAACGATAAAGAACAAGTTGTAGAGAAATCCATAGTATTTGAGCCATCAGTGATGGATTCCTACAAAAATGGATGGAATCAAATGTGGAAATATTTTTTAGAGTTATTTCTTATTTTTCTCATAGCCTTTCTCATTGGTCTCCCTAATGCTGTATGGTCTTTTGTTTTTGAGATACCTTCTGAGATGGAGGGCTTAGGTTCATTATTTTTCGGATTAGTTGCTTTATATATTTGGATTTTTTCTTTGGCTTATATATTCTTATTTCTCCGACCCATAGAATATGGTATTGCGTTTGCACACCTAAAAGCAGCGAGAAGTGATAAGCTTGAGGTAAAAAATATATTTGATGTATTTCAAAACTACTGGAATGCTGTCCTTGCGAATATACTCGTGGGGTTAATTGTAGCCATTGGGTTCATTTTTCTTATAGTCCCTGGCATCATATTTGCATGCAAGCTGGCATTTGTGCCCTACCTTGTTGTGGATCGAAAATTGGATGTCATTGAAGCAATCAAGGAGAGCTGGCGTATGACCAATGGCTATGCTCTAGATGTATTTTCCATTGCATTACTGGCAATTCCAATCACTATAGGAGGGTTATTATTATTTGGCGTGGGAATCATTATATCAACCATATGGATCAGACTTGCTTTCGCTTCCCTATATCACGCAGTCAGTGTGTTAAAGGAGTAATCTAAAGAAGGAAGTGTCTTTCTAGAGAAGAGCTAACTCCAACTTAATATAACAGAGCTCTTCTTCTCACGTTAGTGCTCAAACTAAATAATCCAGGGTTTGGGTATCTCATGTGGAATAATAATTGTAAATATATTAAGATTACAACTTTTGTCGAGAGAATGTTATATTCAAATTTTATTACTAACGGATAAAATAAAGCTGCCTTCAAATTGGCTAATAATTCTTGAATGTAAATCCCATTTCGTATGTGGAAATAAGCTTTGAAAATCTTTTGGAGAATATATATTTAGCTTTGTTCTTAGTAATTTAGATACAATAAATTGATGTATTATGCTAAAAGGAGCCCTTCCATTTGTCACTATAACACAAGAACCCCCGGGATTAAGAAGGCTTTTTATTTTTTCTATCACAGGAACCAATGGGAAGTAGGTAAAGCTATGAAATACAATAATCAAATCCTGTCTTTCCTTAAAGTAAAAAAAATCTAAATTCTTAAACTTTGCAAGTTTTCCATATCTTTTTATTGCAAGATTTAACATAGGTGCTGAAATATCTATACCTAATATTTCCGATTGAGGATAAAGCTTTCTAAGTAACGAAATTAAGATTCCTGTACCACACCCAACATCAAGTATGTTACTGGGTTTAATATTAAGATTTTTTAGTTCTTTTTCGAGTGAGTTTATAGCTTTCTCCCTCCAGATTAAGACTGGAGGGAATTTAAATAGTAATTCATAAAATTTAGTAAATTTGTACAACAACATATTTATATAGGTGGTTTATAAGAGGAAAAATATTTTGTTATCATATAGAAGAAGAACTTTCCGAATTTAAGGACCCTAATGGGGCTGATAGTAAATATACTATTGAAAAATCTGGACATTATAAGCATAGGGAAGATATGTTTATTTACCAATTTCTGGTAGTATAACAGTGATGTTCCTTTACTCAAGTTTAATTTAATAACCTTTGAAGCAATGTAGGCAGATTCTATACCGTTATAGATTCCTCCACCTGAGACAGGGTTTGCAAGTGCAGCAGCATCTCCTATTAACAGGGTGTTCCCCCAGGTTAATAATTCAGGTGATGAGAATAATGGATAAGTATATCGATAGGTAGTTTCAGGAAAAGGAAGTCCATAGTGCTCCAAAAATTGCTGAAGTATCGCTTCTGGTTTTGATAACCTGGAAGGATGGTCCCCTATACCAACCGATAAAACATCCTTTTTAGGAAATATCCATGCATACCATTTTTTGGTCCAGGAAAAATCAAATATGATTTCTTCATACTTTATTAAAGGTATGTCAGCACTGATTGTTTTAATCCAACTTTTAATCCTTCTATATTTACCATATCTCCTAACAATGCTTCCACCGCCATCTGCTCCAACAATTATCTTGCCTTTGAATTCTCCTGAATCAGTTATTATTTTTTCCCCTTTGATTTTCAGAACATTTACACCTTCGATAAAAGAACATCCACTTTCTATAGCTTTTTCAACCAACAGATTATCAAAATGCGTTCTATTTACTAAATGAGATACAGGGAATTCCAGTTGGAGTCTGAATTCGTTATCACCATTTCTGAAAGTCATAGAGGAGTGTGTTCTTTCAATAGATTCTTCGAGGGAAAAGTCAAAAAAATTTATTAGTGATACAGAAAAAGCTCCTGCACATGGTTTATATCGAGGGAAATGCACCTTGTCAAGTAGGAGGGCATCAATTCCTTCCTTTGTGAGAAAATACGCTAAAGAAGAACCTGCTGGACCTGCTCCGATGATAATTACATCTCTCATCACGACAGTGTAACGATTAATATTTGAGTTTGGAAAAGGGTTAGATAATTCGTGTTGTATTTATAAAAAGACTTACCTTTTAGACATCTCCTGAAGGCTTTCATAATATGTAATAATACAAAAAGCAAGAATCCTGTCAAGGAGAATGCCATTTACTAAATAACACTGTTCCGAAAGTCAATTGATGGATAATTAAGGGCATACATAACTTGACTTATGAGAGTTTTAACTATATATATTTTTATTATATTTGATAAGGATACAGAAAATTATATGAATAGGAAGGTATATATATCATTTAGATTAATAAGGCCAATTGCTAAGAACTCTTAGGAGGAAAAAACATGAGCAATTATAATGAAAGAGTAATTTCTATTCCAAAACCTACTTTAGAATTTCATGAGGTTCGTGCATTTCTCTTCCAGGGATTGCTTGTCACTACTGCTATACTACTGCCAGCTTTGGCACATCTGTTAGGAGCACCTGTAAGAATCTTGTTGCCAATGCACTGGCCGATAATTTTGGCTGGTTTGGTCTACGGTTGGCGAGGAGGAGCATTAACTGGGCTTTTAGCTCCTATCTTAAGTTTTTTGATTTCTGGTCGTCCGCTGCCAATTGTTCTTCCCGCTATGACGATTGAACTCTTTGCTTATGGTTTCTTTACCGGATTATTTCGCGAGCGTTTCCGTTGGAACCCCATTGCATCAGTTGCAGTTGCATTGATATTAGGGAGAGTCGCTTTCATAATAGCTGTGGTTCTCAGCGGATATGTAAATAAAAACTACTTGGAATATTTAAAAGTAGCGCTTATACCAGGTTTTGCTGCAGCTATTGCTCAGATTATTCTACTGCCATTACTTGGCTCCAGGTGGGTAAAGAAAGGAAAGCGTGATTCTGTATAGTGGATAGGAGTGATGATTACGAATTTGAATTGTTCTATCCAGATTAATATAATTTTGTAATACTTTAATTCATTTTGAATTCAACCTATACTTCTGTTGTATGGGAAAAAAGATATTGGTCTATTATCTGGATAATGCTTTACATTTTAATTACTCTGGTCGTGTTAGCTTACATCCTATTTATGTATCACTGGAATTTATTAAGATATAGTTTAACTTGACCTTCGCCATGAGACAAACTCGAATTTTTCCACTTTCTATGTAAGTTCTATTGAGAATTGTGAGGTCTTTAGGATTTTGCAAATTATATATAGAAAAATATCATGGTTTACCCTCATACTCGGAGGGTAAACCATGATAAAGTGTGTTGTATTCTAATTTATTATACTAAGAATACTTCGCCTGGGTTATAAGTCTTGCGGCATTATAGTCTTGCGATTATTCTTCTTAGCTCGCTCGGCAGCTTTCTTCATGATTTCCTCAACCTTACTATTGACAACAATGATGGCTTCCGAACTAATCCGGAAATTGAGGTTTTTTACTAACTCACGGACTTTAGACTTTAATACATAATTCTCTGCCATAGTAAACCTCCTATTAGTTAGTTAATTACAATAATTCATATATAACCTTTTTCGCTGAGGTCTTCACTAAATCTGGGTGGTAAATTTATAATTAAAGAATAATATAAAATATATTAATTGTCAAGAAAAAATTTTAAGTATCTGTCAATGGTCGAATTACTTACAAATCTACTTGACTTTTGGATATGTTTCAGATAAAGATAAGATGATAAAATAGAATATAATAGAGAAATAAATATCATCCCACCTATATTTTTCAAAATTCAGCACAAGTTACTAAAAGGCTTGAAAAAAATGCTTCAGGTGATATGTTATATCGTGATTACTTTGAATAGAAGCAAATACAGTTTAACGTAATTTTTGCTTTTATAGAAAGGAGGAAACAATGAAAAAGGGATTTAGTATTTTACAGATAACACTATTCATGGTCATTTTCATTTTTTTACCAGTTCAAGCTAGTACTTATCTGGAAAACCTTAAACCAAACCAGAATATCCATGGCTTTTCTACTGAGAACCTGTATGTCAACGGTACCGATAAAGTAATGGGTGCGAGGTTCATTTCAGAAAAATACGGGTTTATAATCGATTTAATGGAGATTCAGTCAGTCCCACAGGGATTTTTCTGGATCAAGACGCCACCGGAATCTGACAAGGGTTTATCTCACACGTGTGAACATCTTCTTCTGGGAAAAGGGAACCGAGGTCGATATGTAGCCGTCCTGGAGGAAATGTCTTTGGGTAGTAGCAGCGCATATACTGGCCAGGTTAGGACTTGTTATCATTTCAACACTATTGCTGGTGGAGAGACATTTTATGAGATCCTTGAGGCAAAATTAATGGCTTTTTTACATCCCGATTTCACCGACGAAGAAATCCGTCGTGAAGTCTGTCATATTGGGGTCACCGAGGATCCGCAAACCGGCATCCTCTCGCTGGAAGAAAAGGGGACAGTTTATACCGAGATGGTCAGCTCATTTGAAAAGCCCTGGTATTATTACTACAACACAATGTTGAATCTACTTTATGGCAAAGGCCATCCCCTATCATATGTCTCTGGAGGAAAGCCAGAAGCTTTAAGAACCCTCACTCCCGAAGACCTCTGGGAATTTCATAAAGAAACGCATCATCTGGCAAATATGGGGATGATTACCTCGATTCCTGACGACATACCCCTAGATTCTTTTCTCAAAAGAATGAAAGAAATTCTGGAGAATTGTCAAAAAACTCCGACATCGAGTGAATATGTCGGCATTAGCGAGTATCCATTACCGAAGCCCAGACCTGCCCATTATGGGGTTGTAAAGCTTGTAACATACCCGAGTGAAATCAAACAGAGCCCGGGTAATATGTACTTCTGCTGGCCAGCACATTTGGAACTGGATAACAGACAAAAGATATTGCTTAATCTTTTCCTTACGGCTTTTAGCGAAGGGTCAACCTCCAATCTGTTTGACCTATTTATCAATTCAGAAACCCGAAAAATCAACCTTGGCGGGAACAATGTCTGGAGATGGGCTCCAGATTATCAGGGGAATCCAATCTGGATTGCTTTAGTGGGTCTTGATAACTTGCATATCAACGAACTTATGGTTGATAGTGTTAGGTCGATGATTACAAATGAAATCCGACGAGTGTACGATTTTGCTGATGGCTCAGAGGATTTAATTGAGTTTAACCGTGAGGTAGAAAGTCATCTGGTTCAGATGCGTAAAGAAAAAGAAAATTACTTAAATTCACCACCTATGTTTGGCTTTCGAAGTTTTGTTTCAAGTGGATGGATATCAAACATTGGAATATTAGAGAAAGATAAAGATTTTCGTAAATCTCTTGTTTTTAAACAACATTTTGCTTACGCTGAAAGTTTACTGGCAACTGGAGAAAATTTCTGGAAGGATTTAATTGATCAGTGGAAACTTTTGACTGTAACCCCATATGGTGTTGGTTCATCACCAGACCCTGCAATGTTGAGACAAATGAAAGAGGAAAAAGCGGTGCGTATTGTCGGATATATCGATGATTTAATGGAAAAGTACGGCGTAAATGATGACCAGGAGGCGATTGCACGGTATAGGGAAGAGTTTGATAAAAAGACTGAAGAGCTGGAGAAGATTGCAACTGAACAGGAATTGCCCGGATTTATCGACAATCCTCCAATGACACTCGATGATCAATTAAAGTACGAAACAATTAAACTTTCCGGTAATGTGCCACTGGTTGCATCGACGTTTGATAATATGAATTCCTCGACCATAGGGATTGCTTTACGACTGGATGTTATCCCGGAGTCGCTTCTGGTATATGTTCCGTCTCTTCCAGACATCCTGACTTCGATTGGCGTGCTTGAGGATGGTAGGTCGGTCCCGTACAAAGAGATGCAGGAGCGTCTTCGTAAGGAGGTTCTCAGATTTAACGCTGATTTCGATTACGGTTTACAGACCGGGAGGATTGAGTTAATTCTATCCAGTGCTGGGAGTAATACAGGTGAGCTCAAAAATGCACTTAACTGGATGAAATTATCGTTGTACTCACCATATCTGAGTCCTGATAACCTCATGCGTATGACCGATGTCATCGACCAGACACTGATTTCGCTTCGCAATACGATGAAAGGTTCCGAGGAAGATTGGGTGAGCTATCCTGCCTATGCGTATATGTATCAGACCAATCCACTCTTCATGTCAACCAATACGTTTTTGACGAAGGTGCATCATTTTCATCGACTCCGCTGTATGCTGACTGATCCTGGAATAGCAGATGAGCAAAAAGAGCTGATTAGGTTCATCGATGCTCTGGCTCTGTATGGCAAAGACAAAAGCCGGGATGAGATGATAGAGTTACTCACTGCCCTGATGAATGCAGAATTAGAAGGTGAATCGGGCATAATGGATTTTAATCCAAAACCTCAAAATTTGAGTGAAACTGCAAAAAATAACGCACAGTTTGTGATAAAGGCAACCAAAGCCAGTCTGTCAGATATTCCTGATGCCAACCTCCATGATGACTGGGTCTATCTCTGTCGTGAGATAAAGAGCGATATGTTGGTCACACCTGAAAAAGCTATCACGGACATAAAGACAGTGCTGAATTTGATATGCAAGGCTGACAATGCGCGGCTGTTTATGATATCCAACTCTGATGACAGGAAGGCTGTATTTGAGCAGATAAAAGATTTCGTTGGTCAATTGGATACCGAAAACATCTCAGATAGACAGCAGTATGATGCAACCGAGAGGATTATTGAACGTGTGAAAAGTCGGCTGTCAGGCATTGAAAATCCAGTCTATGTGGGTTTGGTGCATGAAGGTACCAGGAATGGTGTGATTATTCATTCAGCAAGGTATGCGTCGGAATACGATACCACTAAAAGCAGTGTGATGGATTACTTATCGGGTAAACTATATAGCGGTGGCGGTGGTCACAGCATATTTATGCGAACCTGGAGCGCCGGGCTGGCTTATAGTAACGGCATCTGGGTCAATGAGACCAATGGACGGGTCAATTATTATGCCGAGCGGTGCCCGGATGTCGCTGAGACAATGGGTTTTGTTGTCGACGAGTTGAAAAACGCAAAGGATGCTCCCAACTTAGTAGACTATGCAATTGCACAAGTGTTTAGCAGGTCACGGGCAGCTTCGAGGTACGAAGCGCGTGGACAAGCGATAGCTGCGGATCTTGCTGACGGGTACACGCCAGAGAGGGTAGAAGTATTCCGTTCAAATGTTATGAAAGTGTGCGAAATGGACGGTCTCTATGAAGAGCTTGTGAAGCGGATGGAGAGGGTGTATGGAAAGGTGTTGATAGGGTACGGTGAACCACTTACCAAGAGCTACGATGGAAATTTCTTTTTAATCGGTCCTGAGATACAGTTTAAATCGCTTGAGAGTTATATCGAAAACACCGAAGGGAAGCAAACCATATATCGTCTATATCCCCGCGACTTCTGGCTCGTTGGCTTGATGTAGAGAGAAAAAAGTTTACTGTATCTTCTTCTTGGTGCTTTTTTATCTAACAATATACAATTAGAAGGGAGGATAAATGGGAAACAAACCCATATGTTTTTGGGAACTGGCATCAAATAATGCTGAAGCTTCTGTTGGATTTCTTAAAAAAATAATTGACTGGGAAATAAAATATGATGGGAAACCAAATATATATGACATTAAAACAGGTGAGAGCGTAAATGAACTCGACGGAATTATATTTACATTATCTGTTTTAATCATAATGCTTTTTAAAAATTTAAAACATTTTGCTGGGGCTTCACGGAGACAGAAATGAACTTCTATATTGACACCTATTTATACATATCTATTATATTTATATAGAGTAAGGGTATAATAGCAATAAATGATTTTAAGTATAATTGCTAAAAATGTAAATTATATGTTTAATATTTTTCGAAATCATTTATTTAATAATTTAGGGGATTAATATGATGAAAGTAGGTTTTGATAACGAGAAATATTTAAAAGAGCAGACCAAAGCAATTCTTGAGATAGTGGCTAAGTTTAAAAACAAATTATACCTGGAATTTGGCGGTAAACTAATTTTTGACTATCATGCTTCAAGAGTCCTACCGGGTTTTCATCCCAATGTTAAGATGCAACTATTGCAGAAGCTTAAAGATAAAGCCGATATTTTATTATGTATTTACGCCGGTGATATTGAACGTAAAAAAGTAAGGGCTGATTTTGGTATTACTTACGATGTAGATACTCAAAGATTAATAAGTGATTTAAAAGATTGGGGTTTATCAGTTAAAGGGGTTGTTATTACCCGTTTTGATAATCAGCCAGCAACTATAATATTTAAAAATAAACTGGAACGTGCAGGCATAAAAGTTTATACTCATCGTTATACCAAAGGCTATCCTACGGATGTGGATACAGTTGTTAGCGACGAAGGTTATGGTGCTAACGAATACATTAAGACCAATAAGTCATTAGTGGTGGTTACTGGCCCCGGCCCAGGAAGTGGAAAGCTAGCTACTTGCCTTTCGCAATTGTATCATGATTACCGGCAGGGATTGAAGTCCGGTTACGCTAAATTCGAGACTTTCCCAATATGGAATCTACCATTAAAACATCCAGTGAATGTGGCTTACGAAGCAGCAACTGCTGATTTACGTGATTTTAATCTGGTTGATCCATTCCATTTGGAAGCTTATGGGGAAACTGCCATTAACTATAACCGTGATGTGGAAGTTTTTCCTGTGCTTAAGCGGATTCTGGAAAAGATTATGGGTGATGCTTTTTATAAGTCACCAACAGATATGGGAGTTAATCGTGCTGG
>SOIB01000124.1 GCA_004377355.1 Candidatus Stahliibacteriota bacterium
TTCCAGAGCCCAGAATAGTTCCTGGAGCAGGTTGTGGATTGGTTACACCACAGCTAATAGATAGTACCAGGAGTGTCGCAATCAGGACATTTCCACGTAAATTCATCAAACTCATTTCCGCACACCGAACATTTAAACCTTTTAACTTTATTTAATAATTTTTGAGTCTCTGATATGTATTCCAATGCCTTTTCAGTATCTACTCCTTTGTAAGCAGATGCTACTTTAGCCAGTATCTCAGGACGAATTAGTTCTAGATTTATAACGGTTTCGTCAAGCGTCTCTTTTGCCTTATCGATATCGCCCTTCTTTTTGAGAAAAGAGACATACGAGTTTAGAATCTCCCAGTTATCAGGATTTTCCTTGATTAAATTCTTTAAATATGGTTCGATAGTTCCAAACTCTCCTTTATTGAACATATATTCTTCAAGAATAGGAAGATACAAATACGCTCTTTTGGGGTCAAGGGATATACTCTTTTTAATATAATCAATGCCAGAATTTTCATTACCTTCAGTAATTAATACTTTTCCATATAGATAATGGGCATATGGGATTTCTGATTTTTGTCCTAAACTTATGAATTTTTTAGCTTTTGATATATCTTTCTCTATAAGTTTAGAAGCTATATAGGTGGTATAGTTTGCAAGGTCCTTTCTATCAGTGTAAATAGTTTTTGCTGTATTATATGCATTGTCCCAACTCTCCTGTTTTTCATAAAGCATAAGCAGGATTTGTCCAGGTTTTTTATCTTTTGGGTATCTTTTGTATAATGATTCATAGAGAGGAATTGCCTTTTCCCAATCATGCGATTTAAGATAATCCGCAGCTAGAGCACTTTGGACCCTTTCTTTTTCTACTTTTGATAGTTCAGGATTTACTAACAAGTTCTTATGAATCTTTATTGCAGAGGAGAGTAAGCCCTTTTCTCTTAATAGATTACCTAAATGAAGATAGGCATCTCTGTTCGTTGTGTCACTTTCAACCACTTTTTTAAAGTATTTTATTGATTCATCTATTTTTCCTTCAATCATTGCTTCAAGTCCCTTAATATATTTATCGGGATATTTTACTTTCCTGGAACCTCCTCTTATGGAAAGACCTAATATTAGCAATATAAAAAAGATTATTATGCCAATAAGATAGACCATTATTCTGATTCCTCCCCTTCTTCCTTCTCTTGTAAGTACTCCTCTTCTTTCTCTTCTTTTACGTATTCCTCTTCTTCCTCTACTTCTTCAAATGGCATGTTTTTTATAGCTTTTATTTCCTTCTCAAGGCTTCTATTCTTGGTTTTAAGGGCACGCATTTGAAGTCGTAGTTTGATTTGATTTATGCCTGCTACAATTACTGCTATAACAATACCGAAAAGCAAACTTTCAATAAGTAAAAGTGTTAGCGAAATATCTTCAAATTTCCATTTTAATAGATGGAAAGTGACTAGTGTATTCCCATTCTGCGTACCTATGATAATCCCGAGTATAATAATAATACCTGATATAAGAGACACAAAAAATGTCATTTAGACCTCCTTTTTGATTTCCCCTATTGGAACCCAACCATTTATCCTGTTTATCTTCACAATATAACTAGACCCGATTTTTGCAACCCCATTCACTATAATTATTTTTCCGTTTTTGCTTTTCCCGATTTTGCCTCCCTTTTTTGCCTTGTCAACTACAAGAACTTCCAACTCTTTTCCTTTTAAAGCGTGGGCTTTTTCTTCTGTAATCTCGTTCTGAACTTCTATTAGATATCTTAATCGATTATTCTTTATTCTTTCTTCTAGATTATCATTAAATAAAGCTGAAAGTGTGCTTTTTCGTTCTGAGTAGGCAAACATATAAGATTGGTCAAAACGAATTTTTTTAACTGCCATTATTGTCTCTTTAAAATCTTCATCTTTTTCTCCAGGGAAACCTATGAGAATATCAGTTGTCAGGGTTAGGTCGGGTAATATTTTTCTCCCCTTATTAACTAAACTCATATAATCTTGTATGGTATAGCCTCTTCTCATTCGCATGAGAATTCTATTTGATGCAGACTGAAGAGGTAAATGAAGGTAATTGGTAACATTTTTATGTTCAGCCATAACATCAAAGAGACTTAAAGGTATATCCTTTGGGTGGGAGGTTAAGAAGTTAAGGCGCTCTATCTCTTTGATTCCTGCAACCTTCTTTAGTATCCCAGGAAAATCAACTCCTTTGTAATAATAAGCGTTAATATTCTGACCCAGGAGTGTTATTTCTCTTACTCCATTTTTAACAAGATTTTCTGCTTCCTTAATTATTTCATTTGGGGGTCTTGAGCGTAGGTATCCCCTGCTGTAAGGAACTATACAATATGAGCAGAAATAATTACATCCTCTGGTTATTGAAAGATAACTACTTATATTATTAGGAGATATGAATATGTTAGAATACTGCTCATTTTTGTATTCTGGAATTAATCCATTTTTCTTTGCTTTTATCCATTTAACTAAATTTCTGTAAGAATCTGGAGGTGCAAGAAAATCTACGACAGGATGGTTGATTAGGTCTGGTAGTTCTTTTGCCATGCAACCCAATACTCCAATAATAACCTCTGGTTTTTTATTTTTCAAACCTTTTAAGGAGTTTAACCTTCCTATAGCCCTTTTTTCTGCATGTTCACGAACAGAGCATGTATTGATAAGTACGAAATTTGCTTCCTCAGGAGTGGAAACATCCTCAAAGTCCTCATCTAATAAAAGAGTTTTGATTATATCAGAATCATACTTGTTCATCTGGCAGCCATAAGTTCGTATATAGAACCTATTATTCGATTTCTCCATATACATATCCATTTTGAAAATCTTTGATTACTACGGGAACAAACTCTTCGTCTCTATGGTTTTTTTGAAAATGAACTTTGATATAATTAGGAGTGATTCCGAATAAGAAACCACCCCCAAGGGAGCTTTTATTTTCGATTAATATATGATATTTACTACCAATTTGCTTATTTATAAAGCTATCACGCTGTTTTTTTCCTAGCGCCATGAGAATTTCGAATCGCTTTTTCTTTATTGAATCTGGAACTTGATCAGGGTATAAAGATGCTAATGTATAAGGTCTTTTTGAGTAGCGAAAGATATGTAGGTGAGAGAAGCGGGCTTCTCTTATGAGATGTAATGTGTTTTTAAATTCATCCTCACCTTCTCCCGGAAATCCTACAATAAAGTCTCCAGCTATTCGGACATTTTCTCTTATATTATGTAATTCTTCTGAGATCCATATGGTTTTATCTCGGTTGTAATTTCTACCCATTCTTTTTAGTATTTTGTTATCACCACTTTGCTGGGATAGATGCAAATGAGGCATAAGATTTTTATAATGAAATAATTCAAGTAAATCCCTGTTGATGTCATCGGGTTTTATTGAACTTAATCGTATTCTGATGTTGAATTGTAATGATTCCTTTAAAAGAGACGCAAGGTCTGTATCTTTATTCTTATAGCTACCTATATTCGTTCCAGTGAAGACTACTTCTTTGTGTCCAGCGTCCATTCTTTCTTTTAAGTTTCTGATTACAGTTTCTTTTTTAAGTGAGTAATTTCTCCCGCGGGCATATGGAACGATACAATAAGTGCAAAAATTATTGCAACCTTCCTGGATTGGAAGATATGTACGTTTTCTTATTTGAAGTGGATTGGAATATCTCTTGATCAAGGTGGATTCATCGACAAAGGTGGAGTTTTTAAATTCTTCAGGGAAAAGTTTTCCCTGACAACCCATTATTCTTATCTCTTTTGCATATCTCTTTGCTTTTCTGTATATTTTTCTTGATTTGTGACCTGCATGTGTTGTAACTCCACATGTGTTGATATAAACAATATCAGGTTTATCTATAAGGGGTGCTATCTCATCACCTTCATCAATATGTTTCTGCTTTATACAATCGGTGTAAAATTGATTAATCCTACAACCTAGGGTTATGAATGCTACCTTCATATGGATAATTTAGAGCCCCTTTGGCATTTTGTCAATAAGAAAGCTATTGTAAACTTTACTGATGAGTATAAGTTAGTTTAAAAATTAAATATAGATAGCAGATTACTTTTCTTTTTTCCTATTCTTTTCCTTCTCTATCCTGGTCCCTTTTATGCCCTTTCTACCCTGTTTCTCCTTTTCTTTTTCTAAATCTTTCTTGATTTTTTCCTTTTCTTCACGTCTTATATTTCGTAGGAAAATACCCGCAAGGAATCCTATAGCTAAAGAGAAGAGTATAACAATAATTAATGGAGATTCAAAGCTCCAGAAATAGACTGAAAGTGTAGAAGGTTTTGTATTCTGAAAAGCAAATATTACAACAAGAACAAGGATAATCAACCAGATGATGGTTTTTAGCTTCATCTAACCTCCTTTATTAAATTTTCGCCACAGAGGTGTTTTTTGTATATATTTTCCTTTATTAATTTTATATCAGTGTACTCTCTCGCTGTCTTCTGTGCAGTTTTGGGTTTTATAATTTTATTATAATAGGAAGAATGCAATTGTCAAGAACACAGAATAACGGGACCGACGAGACTTGAACTCGCGACCTCTGGCTTGACAGGCCAGCGTTCTGGCCAAACTGAACTACGGTCCCATCGCTTGAAAATATATGGAAATTAGTTTTTTGTCAAGGCTTTAAATTATGATTTTTAGAGGTTCAAACCCATATTATTATCCATAGAGAAGTTGAGAGTCATTTATATAGTTGAGTTGTTATTAACTGGGGGTCAAGGGCTATTTAGTCTATAGTCGTCAGTCATTAGTC
>SOIB01000004.1 GCA_004377355.1 Candidatus Stahliibacteriota bacterium
AGAGAACAAATTTTATCATTGGACATTAAAGAGTTGTAATCATACTAATATTCAAGTGCGTTATTCTTCACCAGGTAGAATTATTCTTGAGGATTCTTCTTTAACTTTACCTTTTCTCTTTGGGATTAGTAACCCAGAGTCATGTTCTTCATATCTATCCTTTATTTCTTTTGTAAATTCTGGCTTCTTCATTAGTTGAGCGGTTCCTTCCTCAATTCGTTTTGGAAGAAATCCATAAAGGAGTTTCCATATATTGTCATTTTCAGCCAAAGGTCTCCTGGAAGCACTACGTGCAAATATTGCAATGAAAAACGGAATCTGCGATAATGGAATTCCATTGTAGATAAGACCTAAGATAAGCAATGCAGCTTCACCCTTTGTCTCTCTTTTATATCTATCTGCGAATCTCTTTAGTTTTTCCTTTATGATGGATAATATAGCTGGTGTGAATGTTCTCTTTATTCCTTCTTCTATAAATTCTCGTGGGTTTTCTATTATTCCCTCACTGACCTCTTCTAAGTATCTATCCAGTGCTTCCATTTTTACTTTCATGCGACGAAATTCTTCTTCATAGGCAAGATGATACATAAGGTTGGAAATATTGATAAAATCTTCTTCTGCAGACGTTTTTTCCTTCTTTTTCCCCTTCATAGGTGTATTATATAATTTATGAGTTTCTTGTCAACAGGGGTTGAAATTTTGACACTTTTTCTATAAAATAAGTATGTGGGAAATTTAAATTCATTTGTACAACAATTAATTAAAGCAGTTAAAAACTATAAATTGTCAAAAAAACCTTCAGAGGAGACCAAACTATTTATCGATCAATCATATTCTTCTCTTTTATCTTCGCAAGCAGAAATTGGTCCTATTGTTCTGGTTATTAATGAGGATAAAATTATGCATGATTCTGACATATTATTTGAGGACCCAAAACGAATTACTTCTTTGCCTTTATTTCTTTATAGAAATGGAATAAGGTCCTTTACATTTCTTGAGGGTATTAATAAGAAGGAATTCTCAGAATTTGTTGAGCTTCTTGCAAGGAAGGAATATACATCTAATATTGGTTTGATAGAGGATTTATGGGGAAGAAAATTTGAGAATATTATTTACCATGCTGTTGAAAAAACAGAGGGTTATGATTCTTTTAAAATCCAGGAGATAGTAAAGGATAGGAAGAGATTATCTGCTAAAGATTTGTCTATTTTTCCAGTTGCTACAGAAAAAGGCTCTCTTACTGCGCTGGAGGATACTGCTTCTGCTTATGCTCCAAAGTTGAAAATAAACAGAAAAAATGCACAAAATTTATTGCTTAATAGTATTCGTGATATATTAAATTTTGAGCGAAATCCAAAGAAGAGGATGCAGATTCTCTCACTTTTTAAATCTTCTGTAAACAAATTTATATCATCTGGTGGGATTTCTTTTCTACTTAGGTCTAAGGGGTTGTTAGAGTCTCTTATGGATAAAGAGAAGGAACAGCAAACCAGGAAAGCTCTATATGATATTTATGACCTGCTTTCCACTAAAGATGCGGAAGAATTATATCTATACGCTCTTACATCAACTGAGGATAAAACTATTAAGAAAGAAGCTCTTAGTCTACTGGTTTTTATGGGGGTGGATATAGTTGATGATCTCTTAAATGTATTAGAGATTACTATAGATGAAGGGTTAAGGAATGCAATTATATCCTTACTTGAGGGTATTTTCAGTTATCATAAAGATGTTTTAGTCTCGCAACTTGAATTAGCTTCGGGTAGTACATTACATGTCCTTCTATCTATTGTAGAAAGTTCAGGGGATACTTATTTTATTCCTCATTTAAAACCTTTTCTCAGGAAAGGTGAAAATCGTAAGGCAAAAAAGGTATTCTTCCGTATTCTACCCAGGGAGGAAATGATTAAATATATAGAGGACCCAGACATTTCTATACGACTTCTTGCTTTAGAAGAGATGAAGGAAATATGGGGAGAAGAAGAGTTTAATATAATTGCAGACAGAGTAAAATCCAGAGATTTCTGGCATTATCCAGAAGAAGAGAGAAAAGTGTTGCTGGATTTGCTTGCAACATTAAACGTCCCAGAGACTATTGAGATATTTAAAAATACACTGAAGAAAAGACACTTGTCTAATCCAGATTTCTATAAAACTAAAAGGTTTGCAATTGAATCTCTATCTAAAATCAAAAGCAAAGAGGCTTTTTCATTGATTTCTCAATATAAGAATGTAAAATATCTAAAAGAGGCAGTAGAAAGGAGTTTAAGAAATTATGAAAGACATTAAGAGTTTTATTATATATCTTTCATCATCCATGCATGTTGCACGACTCTCCCAGAGTAGGAGTAAAACACTTCGTATGCATACAGGTAAGACACATGAAATACTGAGTGAACTCTTTAAGGATTTATCCTCAGTAAAACTGTCTCTCGGAGGCAATCAACTTTTCCTGAATGGTGAACGGATTGAAGTGGGAATGGAAATTATGGGAAGATACAGAGCATTGATTCAGGATCTTAAGTATCTGTCAATAGGGTCTATTACATTTACAAAGTTGCCAGAGGTTCGTGAAATTACTTCATTTGTATATATTATTGGTAAAACTCTTTCTTCTAATATTGTTTCGTTTGATAGGTTGACAAGAAGAATGGAAGAGTTAGGAGTGAAATCTATTAAGATAGAATTGTTAGAGGAAGCTGAAGAGATTAAAGAAGGAATGGCCAGGACTATCCGAAAAGAAGCAGTAAAGAATCTTCTGGGTGGTATTTCATATCTTAAAAATGTAGCCCAGGATTCAAATGAGGATGTGAATGTGGCTCGAAGATTGGTACGCAAATTCTCAGAGCTAGTTTTAAAGGACCCGGGATATCTGCTTTCCTTAACAACGGTTAAGAATATTGGTTCCTATACACTTAATCATTCTGTTAATGTGTGTATTCTTTCACTTGCTATGGGAATGGAATTAGGACTCTCAAGGAGGGATTTAATTGAACTCGGAATTGCTGCACTATTTCACGATTTGGGGAAATTTGATATACCAGGTGAGATTTTAGATAAACCTGACAAATTAACAAATCTTGAATATGAAAAAATGAAGCAACACCCTTATCTATCAGCTGAAAGGATATTATTCTTGAGAGGAATGGATGAAATACCAATTTTTGCAGTTCGTGGAATTCTTGAACACCATATAGATTTTAATGGTAGGGGATATCCTGATATAGGTGTAAAAAAACCTTCTTTATTTGCTCGCCTCATTAGGATTGTCGATTCCTATGATGCGATGACCACTCCAAGGCTTTATCAACCTGTTACAACTCCATTTGAAGCACTTAAAAATATTGTCTTAAACCCTGAAGTATATGATCCATCATTGGTGAAGGTATTCCTGAATCTAATGGGTATATATCCTCCGGGAACTGTGGTACGCCTTAAAAACGGGTTAATTGGAGTTATAGTTTCCAGAGGGTTTGTGGCTGTCGTTGATAAAGGTGATTTGGTTGAGAAAGAGGAGAAAGAGGTTTTAATAGAAAAAGCCATTTCACCTGAAGATGTGGATGTTGACCCTGCTTCAGTGATTGCTGCATTAGGTTCTTATGAGGGTACTTCAGGTATCTGATTCTTATTATCCTGATCCTGGCGGAGTTAGTGAGGTTCTTTTTCATCTTTCCCATGCACTAAAGAGTTTAGGGCATGAGGTTGTAATTCTTACTTCTCGTCATCCCAAGGTAAAAAATGAAGAGATAGTAAAAAGGGTGGGATGGCGTATCAAACTTCAGGCAAACAAAAGTGAGGTAATATGGACATTCTCACCTTCTCTCCCCTTTGAAGTAAGGAATTTTATTAGAGAGAACTCATTTGATGTAATCCATACACACGGACCTTTTGCACCAAATCTTCCTTTTCTTGCTCTTCTATATTCAGATGCTGTTAATGTTGCCACTTTTCACTCTGCGTTTACCGGTTTTAATTATTATAAGCTGGCTAAATTTGCATTTACAAGTGTTTCAAAAAAACTGCATGGTTCTATATGTGTGTCAAAAAAGGCGCTTTGTGAAATATATCCACATTTTCCTAAGGGAAACTACAGGATTATTCCCAATGGTGTTGATGCTAATCGTTTTAAACCTGAAGGAGAGAAAATAAAGGATTTTTCTGATTCCAATACAATCCTTTTTCTAGGAAGGTTAGATCCCAGAAAAGGGTTACCAATTCTAATCAAAGCATTTCCTGCTATAAAAAAAGCGATACCAGATACTAAATTGGTTGTTGTTGGACGAGGACAACCTCCCAAAGATATTCCTCCTGAGGTTAAGGATTCAATTTTATTTAAAGGAGAAATATCTCCAGAAATGGTTCCAGTTTATTATCGCTCAGCCAACCTTTATTGTTCTCCTGCCCTTGGAGGAGAGACTTTTGGTATAGTCCTGCTGGAAGCGATGGCTTCTGGAGTCCCAGCTATTGCTTCGGATATTGAAGGTTATCGGGAGGTAATACCAAATAAAGAGATGCTCTTTCGTAAAGGGGACCCTCATGACCTTGCTAATAAAGCGATTACAATACTAAAGGATGATTCACTTAAAGAGAAAATTAGAGAAATTGGTCTGGATACTGCTAAAAGATATAATTGGATAAATGTTGCAAGGGAGACTGAGTCTTTCTATAAAACCCTTTCAACTAAATCGTAGCGAATTCCACAGAAAGTTTTGTGAGGTCAATGATTGCAAATGTTCGTTTTCCTGTGAGCCATCCACAGAGTTCCC